>JAGWMU010000034.1 GCA_028873095.1 Pseudomonadota bacterium
CCGTGATGCCGAACTGCTGCAGCATGTTTTCCAGGCTCTGCGTGGTGAACGGCGCCTGCGTGGTCTGGTCGCCGCTGCCGTCGAGACCCACGACCAGGCCGTAGCCGATCAGCTGGTTGCTGCGCACGCCGCCGATCGACGCCAGATCCTGGATTTTTTCGGCATGCGCGGACACGCCGACCGCCAGCATCAGGCATGCCAGCGTGCCGACGCTTGCCGTGCGCCAGCGCAACAGCACCGCGCGGATAGCCGCGCGGCGCCGCGCACCCTCCGACCTGCCGCCGTCGGCGGCAGCAGGCCGCAGCGACGTGACGTCCAGGCGACCTGCGCGATGTTCCGTGTCGATGGCGGAAACATTCGGATATGCGGGTCCGGCCGGTCGGTTCGTTTTCATCAGAACGGCATCCATTTGGAGTTGAAGAAGCGCGCCAGCCAGCCTTGCGTGTTGGCGTCGGCCAGCGAGCCCCGCCCGGTGTAGCTGATGCGCGCATCGGCCACCCGGGTCGACGCGATGCTGTTGTCCGGCAAGATGTCCTGCGGGCGCACGATGCCGGCGATCCGGATCAGCTCCTGGCCCTGGTTGATGGTCAGCAATTTCTCGCCGCGCACCACCAGGTTGCCGTTGGACAGGCGCCGGGACACGGTGACCGTGATCTGGCCGGTGAGCTGGTTGCTCTGGCTGCTGGAGCCGGCCCCGTCGAATGCGTTCTTGCCGTTGAGCCCCATGCTCGCCGCCTTGCCGGCAAGCGTGGCCGTCCGGCCGAGCAGGGTCGGCGCCGCGAGGGCGACGCTGTCGTTCTTGCTGGTGCTGGTGGTGGCCTTCTTGCTCGCCTGCGTGCTCTCTTGCAGCACGATGGTCAGGATGTCGCCGACGCGATGCGCCCGCGGGTCGCTGAACAGCTCCATGTTCTGCGCATCGTGGTAGATCGAACCGTCGGCCGACGGCGTCTGCGGGGCTTCGACCGGCGCCGTGGCCGCCCACTGCGCGTCGTCGCGCACTCCCCCGCGGGCGCAGCCGGCCAGCGCCAGCAGGCCGGCAATCGCGAATCCGCACAACAGTGGCTTGATCGACGGCATGGCGGCTCTCACAACTTGTCGACGAGGGTCTGCAGCATCTGGTCGCTGCTGCTGATGGCCTTGGAATTCATTTCGTAGGTACGCTGGGTCTCGATCATGTTCACCATCTCCTCCACCACGTTGACGTTGGAGGATTCGAGCGCTCCCTGCTGCAGCGTGCCCATGCCGCTGAGCCCCGGCTGCCCGGTCTGCGGCGAACCGCTGGACGCGGTCTCCACATAGAGGTTGCCGCCCTGCGCCTGCAATCCCGCCGGGTTGATGAAGTCGGCCAGCTGCAGCGTGCCGATCTGCACGGCCGTCGCCGAGCCCGCCGTCGTGGCCGACACCGTGCCGTCGCTGCCGATGGTGAGGCTCTGCACGTTGCTCGGCAGGGTGATCGCCGGCTCCACCGCGTACCCCTCCGCGGTCACCAGCTGACCGTTGGCATCGGTGTGCAGCGAGCCGTCCCGGGTGTAGGCCGTGGTGCCGTCGGGCAGGCTGACCTGCAGGAAGCCGCGCCCCTGGATGGCCACGTCCATCGAGTTGCCGGTCTGCGAGAGATTGCCCTGGGTGAACAGCTTCTCGGTGCCGACCACCCGCACGCCGGTGCCCAGCATCAGCCCGGATGGCGACTGGGTCTGCTCGGTCGTCTGGCCGCCGGCCTGGCCCTTGTTCTGGTAGATCAGATCCTGGAACGACGCTCGCGAACTCTTGAAGCCGGTGGTGTTCGCATTGGCCAGATTGTTGGCGATGACATCCATGCGCGTCTGCTGCGCATCAAGGCCGGTCTTGGCGATCCAAAGTGAAGAAAGCATGGGTCATCTCCAGATAAATGGCGCAGCCGCTGATCAGCCCGGCTGCAGAAGCTTGTTGCTGGCCGCGGCGTTGTCCTCGGCGGTCTTGATCGACTTGATCTGCATGTCGTACTGCCTCGACAGCGCGATCATCTGCACCAGCTGGTCCGACACGTTGACGTTGCTGTCTTCCAGTGCGCCGGAAGTGACCCGCACGCCGGGATCGGCCGCGGCCTGCCCGCCGTTGGCCATGTGCATGAGCCCGTCCGCGCCCTGCACCAGCTGCGCCGGATCGGGGTTCACGAGCCGGATGCGGTCCAGCGTCGCCTCGGAATTGGGCCCCGATCCGAGCGGCACGGTGGAAACGGTACCGTCGTCGCCGATGCTGATCTGCGCGCTGTCGGAAAGGTTGATCGGGCCGCCGCTGCCCAGGACCGGATTGCCCCTGGCGTCGGTCAACTGGCCGTCGGCCGTCAACTGCAGGTCGCCGGCGCGCGTGTATCCCTCCGAACCGTCCGGCGCCTGGACGGCGATCCAGCCGCTGCCCTTGATCGCCACGTCGAGCGAACGTCCGGTACTCGTCGTGGCGCCCTGCGCCGGGTCCTGGCCGACGCCCTGGGCCACGGCATTGATCCGGGTCGGCTGTCCGCCGCCCTGCACGGGCAGGCTCAGGAAGGCGGTCATCTCGCTCTTGAAGCCCACCGTGGAGGCGTTCGCCAGGTTGTTGCTGACCACATCCTGGGCACGCATGGTCTGCGTCGCCCCGGTCATCGCCACGTACAGAGCATGGTCCATGGCTGCCGATTACCTCGAGACCGCCTGGAACAGCGCGGCGGCCAGCGTGTTGTCCGTGCCCAGCACCTGGGCGTTCGCCTGGTAGTTGCGCTGCGCCTTGATCATGTCGACCAGTTGCGCGGTGGTATCGGACGTGTTCGAACTTTCCAGCGCGCCGGACTGCACGCCGCCGAACTGGCCGCTGCCGGCCGAACCCATCACCGCCGTGCCGGAGTCGCCGCTCGCCGCCCATTCGGTGTTGCCGAGCTGGCGCAGCCCCTGCAGGTTGGCGAAGTTCGCCAGCGCGATCTGTCCGACCTGGGTGCTCTGGTTGTTCGAGTACTTCGCCGTCACCACGCCCTTGCTGTCGATGTCGATCGAGGTGAAGGTGCCTGCCGTGAATCCGTTCTGGCTGATGGCGCCGGCGGCGTACGAGTCGCCGAACTGGGTCGTGTTCGACAGGTTGACCGTCAGCGCCAGCGGGTTGGAGCCATTGCCGAGATTCACCGGCGTGAATACCAGGTTGCCGCCGGCGGGCGTTGCCAGCTTGCCGGTCGTGTCGAACGTCATCGCCTGGGTGCCGGCGCTGATGCCGTCCACGTACAGGTTCGCGTTCCAGGCATTGGTCGCGGTCTTGACGAAGTACACCGTCCCCTGATGCGTGCCGCCCTGGGAGTCGTACACGGTGACCGGGGTGGCCGCGTTGTAGCTGGTCGCGTCCGTCGTGCTGAACGGGTTGGTCGGCACGGTCGCGCTGGCCGGCAGGTTCGAGGTCATCGTCACCAGCGACGTTGCGGTGGCATTGCTCTGCGCACTGACCAGCTGCAGCGGGACCAGGGTGCTGGTATCGAAGCCGCCGATGCCGTTGGGCGGATAGACCTGCAATTTCGCGCCGCTGGGAGTCACCACATAGTTGTTGGCATCCGTCTGGAAATTGCCGGCCCGCGTATAGCCGACGCCGTTGCCGTTGTTGACGGTGAAAAAGCCGTTGCCGCTGATCGCCAGGTCCAGGCTGTTGCCGGTGGTCTCGATGTCGCCCTGCGAAAACTGCTGGGCCACGTCCTCCATCCGCGTGCCGCTGCCGGTCGCGGTGGAGTTCAGGTTGAGTCCCGTGACCGCGAAGATGTCCGCGAACTCCGCACGCGACCCCTTGAAGCCGGCCGTGTTGGCATTCGAGATATTGTTCGAGATGACGTTGAGATCGGATTGGGCCGCATTGATTCCGCTTAGTGCCGTGTTCAAAGCCATGATGTGTTCCTCGGAGAAATGAGAGTGTGGAACGCGTGGTTCAAAGTATCTGCGCCACCTGATTCAGCGGGACGCCGCCCACGCCGGCCACCTGCAGATAGGTGCCCACGCTGCTGCCGCCGTAACCGACGGCGGTCACGGTGCCTGCCGCATAGGTGTCCTGGGAACTGCCGTTGCTGCCCGCGGCCATGCTGTAGGTTCCCTGCGCCACCGGATTGCCGCTGTCGTCCTTGCCGTCCCAGGTGAACCGGGCAAACCCGCTGCCCTGGTTGCCCAGGTCGATGGTGCGCACCGCGTTGCCGGCGGCATCGAAAATGCTCACCTTGACATCGCCGGCATTGGCGACGTTGACGGCGCCGGTGACGGCGCTGCCGCCGTAGCTGAGGGTCGACGACGGCACCAGCACCTGGCGATCGATCAGGTTCGACGAACCCAGCAACTGCGATGCCTGCAGGGAGCCGGCCAGGGTGCTGTTCAATCCGTTCATCGAGGTGAGCAGATCCTGCGTGGCCGACAGCTGGCTGAACTGCGCCATCTGGGACACGAATTGCGAGTTGTCCACCGGCTTGGTCGGGTCCTGCGACTGCAGCTGGGTCGTCATCAGCTTCAGGAAGTCGGCCTGGGTCATGCTCCCGGCGACCGACGCGCCGACCGCGGGGCTGGTTGCTGCCGAACCGACGGTCGACGCGGTATTGCCGGTATTGATGATGGTCATCGCTTGCTCCGTATCGGCTACTTGCCGAGGTCCAGGGTTTTCACCATCAATTGCTTGGTGGTGTTCATCACGTCGACGTCGTTCTGGTACGAACGCGAAGCGGAAATCATGTTGACCAGTTCGTCGACCGGATTGACGTTGCTAGCGAAGACGTAACCGTCGGCATTGGCCATCGGGTTGCCCGGCTCGTAGCGGCTCGGGATCGCGGCATTGCTCTGGGTGACGCCCAGCACTTGCACGCCGGTGGCGCCGGCATCGCCACCCGGCCCGCGCTGCACGGCGGCGAACAGCGGCTCGCGCGAGCGGTAGGCGCCGGCGGGCGTGCTGGCCACGCTGTCGGCATTGGCCAGGTTGCTGGCGACCGTGTTCAGCCGCAGGGATTGCGCGGCCATGCCGGAACCGGCCACGTTGAAAATCGAGAAGGCGGACATCGGTGTCAGGCTCCCGTGATGGCGTTGCGCAGCATGTGGATCTGCGCGGTGATGAAGGACAGGCTGGCCTGGTAATGCACGCCGTTGGCGGCAAAGGCGGCCTGCTCGACCTGCTCGTCGACGGTGTTGCCGTCCATGCTCGGCTGGGTCGGCACGCGATATTCGAGCGGTGCGCCGGCCTGCGCGGCGGAACCGCCGAGCTGGCCGGGCGCATCCGTCTGCAGTTGCAGGTTGCCCGTGCCGCCGCCGGCGGCGGACAGCGCCTTGCGGAAATCCACGTCGCGCGCCAGGTATCCGGGGGTATCGGCGTTGGCGAGGTTGCTGGCCAGCACGCCGCTGCGGCGCTGCCACAGTTCCAGTGCCCGGGTATGGATGCCGAACAGGTTGTCGGGGATCAGGCTCATCACGTTGCTCCACACGGTTGGAATCCGCATGGGGCCTGAGGCAAATTGCATGCCATGGGCTGCCAGGGCGCGCCAGCGCTGGGCTGGCGCCGGTCGGCGACACGCGACTACGGCGTCGCACGCGGCGGCGCCGGAATTCTGACGCCCGTGTAGGGCAGGAGTGAGAAGCGAGAGCTGGAGTGAGTTGAGAGAAGTGAGGAGTGAGAGAGATCAAGAGCAGAAGCGTGCAGGAGCGCTGGGAGCATGAGCTTTTCTCTCACTCCTCACTCCTTTCAACTCACTCCTCTCCACTTCTCTGCATATCCCCTCACTCCTGCCTCTCGGTCAGCAGGCCCAGCACCGTCTGCGCCAGCAGATCCGGCTGGTACTTGGCGATGAAGCAGTCCGCATGGACCTCTTTCACCAGTGCCTCGTTGAAGATCCCGCTGATCGAGCTGTGCAGCACCACTTTCAGTCGCCGCAGCGCGGGCGTCTCGCGGATGGCGCGGGTCAGCGCATAGCCATCCATGCACGGCATTTCGATATCCGACACCAGCAGGCTCACCCGATCCGCCGCCGGCGCTTCGGCGAGCTCCAGCAGGCGATCGAGCGCCTCGCGGCCGTCCCGGGCCACCACGCATTCGATGTTCATCTGCTTGAGCAGGTTCACCACCTGATTCCGTGCCATCAGCGAATCGTCCACCACCATCACCCGCTGCGGATGCGGCGGCAGGACGCTGACGACACGCAGCATCTGTTCGGAAAGTACGTCGTGCGCCACATCGACCAGCCCCAGCACATGCTCCGCATCCACCACGGCGACCAGTGCGCCGTCGACGCGCGTCACGGCATTGACCCGCGTCCCGAAACCCAGCGCGGCCGCCGGCGTCACCAGCGCGGTGCCTTCGCAATGCACGATGCGCTGCAGGTCGGCGACCAGGAAACCCTGCACCGAGCGGCTGAATTCGGTCACCATCAAATGCGCCGACGCCGCATCGCGCAGCGGCGCGTAGCCCAGCGCAGCGGCCAGGTCGATCACCGGAATGGTCTGCCCGCCGAAATCGCAGCTGCCCGCCAGCAAGGCATGCGCACCCGGCATGCGCTCGAGTGGCGGCCGTTGCAGCACCTGACGCACCTTGAACACGTTGATGCCGAACAGCTGCTCGTCGCCGAGGCGGAACAGCAGCATGGCCACGCGGTTGTGCCCGGCCAGCCGGGTGTGCCATTCCACCTTGTCCAGTAACGTGCTGCCCATGCGGACTCCTCGGATGCGATACCGCCGCGCAGGCCGTATGCCCGTGATATCGGCGGCATCGCCGCATGCTTGAGCGCCGCTGCCGCGGGCGTCGCCGGAGCGATGGCATGCGACTTGCTTTCTCAAGTTTTGAAATTTTCTGACGATGCATTCATCCGGCACTTCTGCGCGAATCAAGGTGATGTCCACCCCATGAGCCTGATCTGGAACCACCACCTGGCGGCCCTGGTACAGGCTGCGGTCGCCGGTGACGATGCACAGGTCGACGTACTGCGCCGCAAGTACCCGCGTGCCGCCCGGGCGATCGCGCCCCTGCTCGCCCGCGTCGCCAGCCGGCCGCCAGCGGCGGTGGCGCTGCAGACCATGGCGCAGCAAAGCCTGGTGCTGGGCGCGGTGCAGACGCTGTCGCGGGAACAGGCGGCGCTGGACAAGGCCGCCCTCGAAAGCCGCAGCACCGTCGATCATTTGACGGATTCCAGCGCCGGGATCTCGACGGCGCTGCGGCAGCTGGGTGCCGACCTGAATCATGCCGGCCAGACCGGACAGGCGGGCGAAGGCAGCGTCAGCGACCTCGACGGCCAGTTGCGGATGTTGCGCAGCGCGCTGTCGGCGATGAACCGAAACCAGAGCAAGCTGGCCGAGCAGGTGGCGCAAATCCGCAAGCTCACCGGCATGGTGCAGGAGATCGCGCACCAGACCAACCTGGTGGCGCTGAATGCCGCGATCGAAGCGGCACGCGCCGGCGAGGCGGGCCGCGGCTTCGCCGTGGTCGCCGACGAAGTCAAGCAGCTGGCCGAGAAAACCACGCTCACCACCACCGAGATCGAGACCGTCACCGGTTCGATCGGCGAGTTCTCCCTGCAACTGGATGGCGACGTGCAACATGGGCTGCGCCAGCTGGAGCGCGCGCAGGGCGGCATCGGCCAGGCCGAAAGCGCGCTGCGCCAGAGCGGCGAAGCGCTGCTGGCGGCCACCGCGAAGGTCGGCAGCCTCCAGCAGAGCCATGAGCTGCACCACACGCGCGCCACCGCGGCCCAGGCCATGCTTGGCGCGCTGCATCGACGCGGCACCGAAGCCCGCCGCCAGGCCGAGACCCTGAACCGCGCCGCCCTGCTGGCCCACCGGCTGGGCCTGGACTGGCTGGAAAGCGAAAGCGGCAGCGATCCGGCCAGCCTGAGCCTGACCATTCGCGAAACCATGACCAGCCTGCGCCAGGCGACCGAGCTGGCCTTCCTCGAACCGAGCGCGCTGGATCGGCGCTGGTTCGATACCCATGCGCTGGGCCGGACGATCGACCGGCTCAGCGGGTTGTACCCGCAGCAGCCGGCCAGCGCCGCGCTGAGCGACGCCGGCGGACAGCTGCGCGAACAAAACGACCTCTTCGTCAAATTGCTGTGCGACGGCCAGCTCGAGCAGGCCACCCGGCTTTCGCTCCAGCTGGAATCGGGGCGCGAGGCACTGCTCGGGCAACTCACGACCCTGCTGGTGGATGCATGAAGACGCCACGGTCGGCACGCCGCCTGCGGATGGCCCCGTGGTGGTTCGGCGCCATCGTGTCCGTCATCGGCTTCCTCGCCATGCCGGCATGGGCGACCGAGGCGCCGGCCGCCGTGCGCGCGGCCGCCGAGCAGGCAGTGCGCCAGCGCTATGCGCTGCCGGGCAGCCGGGTCGAGATCAAGTCCGCGCCACTGGACATTCGCCTGCACCTGGCCGACTGCCACCTGCCGTTGCGCGCCACGCTGCCGGACAATGCCGCCCCCGAATCGCGGATGGCGGTACAGGTGCAATGCCCGCAGGCCGGCGGCTGGACCGTGCGCGTCCCGCTTCAGCTGCAGCTGTTCCGCAAGGTGCTGGTAACCGACCGGGCGCTGCTGCGCGGCGACGGATTGCGCAGCGGCGATCTGCGGGTGGAAGAACGCGACGTCACCCGGCTGGGCTATGGCTACATCGAAAATCCGGACGAGACCGCCGGCCGCATCCTGGCCCGCTCGCTGGCTGCCGGCAGCGTGCTGACCCCGGAGGCGCTGGGCGGGCGGCGCGCGGTGCGCGCCGGCGATCATGTGCAACTGGTGGCGCGGATGGACGGCATCGAGGTCCGCGCCGCCGGCGTGGCATTGGGCGGCGGCGACGATGGCGCCCGCCTGCGCGTACGCAATGACAGCTCGGGCCGGGTGGTCGATGCCATGGTCAGCGCGCCCGGGGAGGTGACTGCCTTGCCCTGAAAGCATCGTTTACGTGAGATCCTTCTCACGGAGGGGCAAAAACCGACCATCCATGCTACGCCGCACTAAAGTTTTCGTGGCCACTGCCGATCTGTCATTTGCAGGGCAAAAACCGCAACGAGTAACGGACCCATGACCACCACGATCACCAACAACGGCTTGCCGAATTTCACCCCGGTTTCCGGCAACTCCGGCAACGGCTCGGCACCGGCAGCAACCGCCCAGCCCGACTCCGGCGGTCCCGTACCCCGAGCCGACGACGAGGTCAGGCTGACCGATTCGGCCCGTGCGCTGCAGGCAGCCACGCATTCCGGCGACTCCGCCGCCGTGATCGATTCGCAGCGAGTGGCGCAGCTGCAGAAGGCGCTGGCCGACGGCAGCTATCAGGTCAATCCCGGTCACATCGCCGATCGCATGCTCGCGCTGGATCGGCAAATCGGCGGCACGGGCAAGGCATGAGCCGGCAACTGCAGCATGAACTCGGCACCGCGCTGTCGGCCGTGATCGGCGACATGCAGCAGGCGGTCGAACAGCTGGCGCAGACGCTCGAAGCCGAGCGCCTGGCGCTGGACACGAACAGCATCGAGGCACTGGACCGGGCCGGCGCGCAGAAGCAGGCGCTGATGCTGCAACTGGAGCAGCTCGATGTCGAGCGCCAGCAGTTGAGCCGCGAACTGCCCGCATCGGCTGCCATGCTGGAGTCGAACTGGACCCGGTTCGTGCAATCGCTGCGCCGCTGCCAGCAGCTCAACCAGCGCAATGGCGGCATGGTCAATCTGCGGCTCAACCAGGTGCGCCAGGCGCTGTCGGTACTCACCGGCCACACCGGCGAGAACGGCCTGTACGGCCGCACCGGCGTGCTGCACGCGAGCCTGCGTTCCCAGGTGCTGGCCGAGGCATGAATCGATAACGAACGGCGCCGTTTCCAGCATGCGCAAGCCGGCCCATCCACCGCGTGCGAAGTTGACCCCGCATGCTTGCGTCCATCGCGATGACTGATCATGAGCCAGCAAAAAGCCACTGCAAACGCCACTAAAAGCCACGCGCCGGCGGCCGCCGCCGCGGCATCGACGCCGATGCCGGTGATGCGCATACCGATGCTCGACCGCGATCGCCAGCTGTTCGCCTACGAAATCATTTTCCACCACAGCCCCGAGGACCAGCAGACCCTGCTGCAGAGGGTGCTGTCCACGATCACCGATGGCGCGCTGACCCGGCTGGTACGCGGCAATCGCGCGTTCCTGAACCTGCCGGCCGAGCTGCTGCCGGAAGACTCCGATGTCCTGCTGCACCAGCCCCGCCTGGGTCTGCTGCTGCATCCGGGCGCAGCCGCCGACGAGTCGCTGATGAAACGCCTGGGGCTGATGTCCGCGCGCGGCTGCCAGCTCATGCTCGAGGCGACCGAACTCGAGGCCGATGACAGCCCCGCCATCGAGGCGCTGCTGCAGCTGGTGCAGTTCGTGCGGCTGGACGCGAGCGTGCTGACGCCCGAGGCCTTGCGGGAACGGACCGGGCAGCTGCATGCCCGCGGCATCGGCGTCGTCGCCGGCCAGGTCAACGACCACCCGACCTACCAGCGCTGCCTGGAACTGCCGCTGCAGGCGATCCAGGGACGCTACCTGCTGATCCCCCAGCCGGTCGCCGTGCCGGTGCTGACCGCGAACCGGCTGAGCATGCTGCGGCTGATGCGCACCCTGCAGGACGACAATCCCGGACCGGTGGAGCTCGGCAAGATCATTCGCGACGACGCGGTACTGAGCTACAAGCTGCTCAGCTGCGTGAATTCGGCGTACTTCGCGTTGCCGCGGCAGTTGAAGTCGGTGCAGCAGGCGGCGATCTTCTTCGGCATGACGCGCATGCGCAACTGGATCAACACCATGGCCATGTGCAGCATGGACGACCGCCCGCCGGAACTCCTGCGCACCGCGCTGATCCGCGCCCAGATGTGCGAAAAGCTGGCCGCGGGGATGTCCGGCGGACACCGGGAAATGGCCTTCACCGTCGGCCTGTTCTCGCTGCTCGACACGCTGATGTGCGCACCGATGGAATTCCTGCTGACCCACCTGCGGCTGGTGCCGGAAATCAGCCAGGCGCTGACCGACCGCTCCGGCCCGTTCGCACCGTTGCTGGAGCAGATCCTCGCCTGGGAAGCCGGCAAGCTCACCAGCGAAAATGCGCAGCCCGCGCAGATCCGGCGGATGGCCACGATCTATCTTGAAGCCACGCAATGGGCCGACCAGGTCTATGCCGGCGCCAACGAGAACGCCGCCGGCGGCTGAGCGGCGACGCGCCGGCCATCTCGCCGACCGGCGCCGCCGGCCGGGTTCATCGCATCACGGCATCGGCCTGCTGAAGCGGCGGCGCAACCGCCAGCCGGCGACCAGCAGGCTGAGCATCGCCAGCCCCAACCAGCCGAACAGCGTGGGTCCATCGTTGCCCAGCCACAGCACGCTGGCGACCGAACTCACGGCCAGTGCGCCCACCGCCAGGGCCAGCCAGACATCGCGACGCTCGCGCTGCGCCGAAAGCAGCAGGTGGGCGCCGGAGGCCGCCAGCAGCACGGCCAGGATCCGCTTGCCGAGCAGGAACCGCGGCGGCATCGGAATGTCCGGAAACATGTCGAGCAGGGAAACCGCGCCGACCTCGACCTCATAGCCCTTGCCTTCGGCGGCATCGGGCGCCGTCACCAGGCGGTCGCCATCGATGCGCGCGAAGACGGTCATCTGCTGCAGCGGCACCGCCTCCCAGCTCACCCGGACATCGCCCAGCCGGGGATCGCCCGGATGCACGCTGGTCACCAGATAACCCCGGTACCGGCTGAAGCTGGCCGCCAGATTTTCCGGCAACGCTTGCGGATCCGGCGCGACCGGCACCGAACCCGGTATCGCGTGCACCAGCTGCGCCGACAGCCGGAACCCGCCCATCTGCACCAGGCCGGCATCGAACCGCTTGCCGCCGATCGGCAGAACGGCAGGATTGGCGTGGCCCGCCGGGTGCACGAAGCGGCTGGAATCGATCAGGTGATCGGCCCAGTCCAGCTCGTAATTCACGACGCCGCCGACGCGGATCTCGCGCCACTGGAACATCTCCACGTGGCGGGTCAGCGTCGGCGTGTTCGCCAGCAGGTTGAAATCCGGATCGCGCGCCGCCTCCACCACTTTCGGCGTGCCGACGATTCGCGCCATGTAGCCGCTCTGACCGGCCTGCGGCATGGCGTCGCCGGTGCCGAAATCGATCATCTCGCCGCCATGCCGGGCAGCCGTCACGCGGTAGCTGATCAGGTTCTGGGCGGTCGTCCCGATCAACCCGATGCCGGCCAGCATCAGCAAGGTGCCGGCGATGTTGCGCACCAGGCCATGCGTCGACTGCCATCCGCTGATGTTCATCGATGCGCTCCGGCCGCCGGCTGCTGCCCGGCGCCGTCGAGGACCGGCCGTTCGTCGGCTGTCCCGAAGCGGCCCTGTTCGTCGCGCGTCACCCGCGCCAGCGCGCACGCCGGATCGTGGGTGAAGAACAGCCGCACATCCCGCGCCAGCTTGTCTTCGAGGAAGGCGCGCTTCTCGTCGATCAGTTTTTCCGGCCAGCGGTCGTAACCCATGGTCATCGGCAGGTGTACCCACCAGCGGCCGGGAATCAGGTCGGCGCAGAACGCCACGCCGGCCACCTCGGCCAGCATCAGGCCCGGCGTATGGCCGTCCGAATAACTGAAGCGCACCGAGTCCCCGAGGGTCGGCGAGCGCTCGCCCTCGACCAGTTCCAGCCGGCCGCTGGCTTCGAGCAGGGGCTGCAGCGCGGGGATGAACGAGGCGCGATCGCGCACGTGCGGTTGCTGCGCGCGACGCCAATGTTCGGCGCCCGTCACGAAGCGCGCGCGCGGAAACAGCAGGCGCGGCGGCCGGTCCTGTTCCCACGCGGCCAGCAGGCCGCCGGCATGGTCGAAATGCAGGTGCGACAGCACCACCACATCGATGTCCTCGTGCGCGAGGCCGGCCTCGGCCAGCGAGTCGAGCAGCACGTGACGATCCTCGACCACGCCGTAACGCTCGCGCAGGGACGGCTCGAAAAACGCGCCGATGCCGGTCTCGAACAGCACGTTGCGCCCGTCCAGCCCCTTCACCAGCAGGCAGCGGCAGGCCAGCGGAATCCGGTTCTGTCCGTCCGGCGCGATCCAGCGCGACCACAACGCCTTCGGCGCGTTGCCGAACATGGCGCCGCCGTCCAGTCGCTGGGAATTGCCGAGGATCGAGAACAGTTCCATGGCGGGATCAGCACTCCGTCGCCACGGATTCGCCTGCAACGGATCCGGGCGCCGCGGGCTGGCCCGGTTCCAACATGCCCGACGACGGCAGGCGCCGCTGCGGGGAGAGTGTCATGCCGCGGATTCCCTGGACATCAGGTGGCGATATTTGAGCTCGAGCTGTTCGCGTGACTCGACGTGCTCCGGATCGATGAGGATGCACTCGACCGGACAGACCACCACGCATTGCGGTTCGTCATGGTGGCCCACGCATTCGGTGCACAGCGACGGATCGATCACGTAATACTCCTCGCCCAGCGAGATCGCCTGGTTCGGACATGCCGGCTCGCAGACGTCGCAATTGACGCAGGTATCAAGGATTTTCAGTGACATGGCATCGAAGCAGCAGTGAGGGAAGAGGAGGGAGAAAAGAGCGAAGGCAAACGCGCAGCCGCCTCTCTGCTCACTCCTCTCCACTCACTCCTGCTTTCTTACATGGCGACGAAGCGGATCGTGGCGCCGGTCGGCTTCAGGACGTCGGTGACGCGCTGTTCATCGGTCTTGTCGCCGATGAACAGGATGATCACGTCCTTGAACGAGCCGGGCTTGGCGTCCTTGAACGCGGCCACGACCAGGTCGGCCGTCTTGGCCGAATCCGGACCGCCGAACGCCAGCAGGTTGCCCGGCAGCACGCCGCGGGCCACGGTGTCCTGCACGCTCTGCAGCTGCCGATCGTTCTGGGCCTTCATGTCATCGGTGAGGCCCGCCGTGACCATGTAGGCATAGGGCTGGTTGGCCGTCATGCCCTGCATGTTTTTCTGCACGATCTGGCCGAGATAGGCGCCCCACGCCTTGGAATCGGCCGGGTCGGTCGGCTTGGGTATCTGCTGGGCCTGCTGCTGGGCAGCCGCCTGGTCGGCCTGTTTCTTGCCGCAGGCGGACAGGGCCAGGCCGGCGATCAGGCCGGCGGTGACGATGAGAGCAAATTTACGCATGGTAATCACCTTCCGTTTCGGGTTGCTTGTTGGAGCCGGTCCGGCCCTTCTGCCAGCGCTGCCGCATGGCCTGCTGCACAGCCGGATGCACGAAGTCCGAGATATTGCCCCCGAGCCGGCCGATCTCACGTACCAACGACGAGGAAATGAAACTGTATTGCTCCGCCGGCGTCAGGAACAGCGTTTCCGCCTGCGGGATCAGATGGCGGTTCATGCTGGCCAGCTGGAATTCGTATTCGAAATCGGACACCGCGCGCAGGCCGCGGATGATCACCCCGGCACCGATTTCCTCGACAAATTCGGCCAGCAGGCAATCGAAGCCGCGCACCTCCACGTTCGGCAGGTCGGCCAGCGCCAGCCGCGCCAGCGCAATCCGCTCGCCGATGCTGAAGCCCGGCCCCTTGCTCGAACTGTCGGCCACGGCCACCATCACCCGGTCGAACAGCGGCGCGGCACGCGCCACCAGGTCGGCATGGCCGTTGGTGATCGGGTCGAAAGTGCCTGGATAGACGGCCAGGCGCGGATTGCACGCGGGTTTGTTCACGAGACACTGGCGGCTGGTGAAAGGTGGCCTCTAGCTTAACGGAAGCTGAGGACGGTGTGGCGCGGACGCCGCGTCCTGACGCCGATACAGCGCGAAACGCACCTCGCCGGCACGGCCTTCGCGCTGCAGCATCCAGTTCTGCGGCAGCGCGGGCGCGCCCGTACGCGGCGATTCCACGTAGATCATGGCCTGCGCCGCCAGCCAGCCCGCCCGCTCCAGCTGTTGCGCCAGCGGCGCCCACAGGTCCAGCGCGAACGGCGGATCGAGAAACGCCAGGTCGTGCGGTTGCGGCGGACCGCGCAGAAACTCCTCCGCGGCGAGCACCGCCACTTGACCGGTCGCGACCTTCAACCGCGCGAGATTGCCGCGCAGCGCCTCGCCCGCGCGCGCATCGCGCTCGACGAATTGCACGCTGGCGGCGCCCCTGGACAACGCCTCGATGCCCAGCGCGCCGGTACCGGCGCACAGATCGAGACAGCGCGCGCCGGCAATCGCCGGCGCCAGCCAGTTGAACAGCGTCTCGCGGACCCGTTCGGCGGTGGGCCGCAAACCCGGCAGGTCGGGCACTTCCAACCGGGAATTGCGCAGGCTGCCGGCGATGATCCGGATGCGTCCGGAGCCGGCCGCAGGTCCGGCGTTCATCCGCACCACCGCGGCGCGCCATCCTCAGCGGGCAGTACAGGTTGGAGTGTTAGCATGCCCGCCATTGTCTTTGAATCGCGTCCGCAATGCTCAAGTTCTGGAATAAAAAAATCGCCGCGACGCCGGCGGCCGGGGGCGCCACCGCCGACCCCGGCGCCGCCGCACCGATCGCCGCGGAAACCGGCGACCGCGCCTCGCACGCGGCGATGGCGGAAATCGCGGCGCCGCTCGACACGCCGCACGATCGCGAACGCCGCGCCGCGGGCGCTCCCGGGCCGGCCGCAGCACCCGCGGCGGACGCCGCGCCGGAACAACCGGCCAGGCGCAGCTGGCGCGAGCGGCTCTCCGGCAATGCGTTCGCGCGCGGGCTGAGCTCGCTGTTCGTGCGCCACCCCACGCTCGACGACAACCTGCTCGACGAACTGGAAACCACCCTGATCACCGCCGACGTCGGCATCGAAGCCAGCACGATGCTGGTCGAAAGCCTGCGCCGACGCATGCACAAGCGCGAATTCGCCGACGCCGACGCCCTGCTGGCCGCCTTGCGCGGCGAGCTGACCGCCCTGCTCGAACCGGTCGAGAAACCGCTCGATATCGCCGGCCGCCAGCCGTTCGTGGTACTCGTCGTGGGCATCAACGGCGCCGGCAAGACCACCACCATCGGCAAGCTGGCGCGACGCTGGCGCGACCAGCGGCACGCGGTGATGCTGGCCGCCGGCGACACCTTCCGCGCCGCGGCGGTGGAGCAGCTGAAAACCTGGGGCGAGCGCAACCAGGTGCCGGTGATCGCGCAGGGGCAGGACGCCGATTCCGCCAGCGTGATCTTCGACGCCCTGCAGGCCGCCCGCTCGCGCGGCGTCGAAGTGCTGATCGCCGACACCGCCGGCCGATTGCACACCCAGGGCGGGCTGATGGACGAGCTGGGCAAGATCGCCCGCGTGCTGAAGAAGCTCGATGCCGACGCCCCGCACGAGGTGCTGATGGTGATCGACGGCACCACCGGCCAGAACGCGATCAGCCAGGTGCGCCAGTTCCGCCAGATCGTCGGCGTCACCGGGCTGGTCGTCACCAAGCTCGACGGCACCGCCAAGGGCGGCGTGGTGTTCGCGCTGGCACGCGAGTTCGGCCTGCCGATCCGCTACGTCGGGCTGGGCGAAACCGCGACCGACCTGCGCGTGTTCGAGGCCGCGGCATTCGTCGACGGACTGCTGCCCGCCAACCTGGACCGGAACGAGCACGGCCATGACTGAGCCCTGCGGCAGCGAGGCCGCGTGACATGCCGATGCCGCGACGGCTCCGCCTGATCCTGCTGCTGCTCGGCGGCCTGGCGTCGGCGGCGCTGCTCGCCGTGGCGGTTGCGGTGTACCTGCTGCTGCAACCGGACCGCTTCACCGCGATGCTGCAAACCCAGGCGCGTGCCGCCGGGCTGGAACTGAACCTGGCCAGCCCGGCCAGCCCGACGCTGTTTCCGCGCCCGGCGCTGGATCTGCAGGGCATCACGCTCAACGCACAAGGCGCCAGCGCACCGATCCTGCTCGCCGCGAACGGCCGCCTGGTGCTGCCCTGGCACACGCTGCTGGGCGGACCCACGGTGATCTCGCAACTGCAGATCGATGCGCCCAGGGTCGACCTGGACGCCCTGCAGGCGTGGTTGAGCTCCCTGCCCGCGCGTCCCGAGAGCGCGCCGCCCAACATCCCGCGCATCGATACCGGCGTGCGCATCAGCCGCGGCAGTGTGGTGCGCGGCGATCAGCTGCTGCTCGACCATGTCGAACTCGATGCCGGCAGCCTGATTTCGGGGCGACCGTTCCCGCTCGCGCTGTCCGCGATCGATGCCGCCGGCATGCCGCTGCAGCTGAGGCTGTCCGCCACGCCGCGGCTGCGGCCCAACACCCTGCAACTGGACGACATCGCGCTCCGGCTGTCGCAAGGCAGCGCGCTGCGACTCGTGCTCGACGGCAGCGCGCACTGGCATGGCGCGGCCGACGCGGCCGCCGCGCTCGCAGGCAAGCTGGAGCAGGCACCCGGCGGGCAATACGACATCTCGCTGGCGCTGACTCCGGCCGACCAGACCCATCCGCTGCTGCTGTCGCTGAAACTGGACGGCCCCGGCGACCACACCGACCTGCGCCTGCCGCCGCTGGCGCTGGCCCGGTGGTGGAGCCAGCTCGGCGACGAGCAGGGCCCGCAGCTGACCGTGCCGCCCGGCAGCGGCCATCTGGACGTGACGAAGGTCGAGGTCGCCGGCGTGACCATCGAAGGCCTCAGCCTGCAGGCCGGCACGGACGTGCCGGCCGCTGCCACCAGCACCGCCGCACCGACCCGGCCTGCCGTCGCCGGCAAACCATGACGCCCCGGGCCATGCCGCAAACCGTGGCCGCGCGCCTGCTGCACTGGTTCGACCGGCACGGCCGCAAGGATCTGCCCTGGCAACGCACCGCGGCGAACGGCCGGCGCGACGCCTACCGCGTGTGGCTGTCCGAGGTGATGCTGCAGCAGACCCAGGTCGGCACCGTCGTCGGCTACTTCGAGCGCTTCGTCGATGCGCTGCCCGCCTTGCGCGATCTCGCCATGGCCGACGAGGACACCGTGCTGGCGCTGTGGTCCGGGCTCGGCTACTACCGCCGCGCACGCTTCCTGCACCGTGCCGCGCAGCTTTGCGTCGAACGGCATGACGGCGAACTGCCGCGCGAATTCAGCGCGCTCGCGGCACTGCCTGGCATCGGCCGCTCCACCGCCGGCGCGATCCTGGCGCAGGCGCACGGGCTGCGCTTCGCGATCCTCGACGGCAACGTCAAGCGCGTGCTGTCCCGCTACCACGGCATCCATGGCCACCCCGGCCAGAGCGCGGTCGAGAAAGAGCTGTGGCGGCATGCCGAGGCCCACACGCCGGCGACGCGAATCGCCGATTACACCCAGGCCATCATGGATCTGGGCGCCACCGTCTGCACCCGTTCCAGCCCCCGTTGCGACGCCTGCCCGCTGGCCGGCGACTGCATCGCCCGCCGCGACGGCCTCACCGCGCAACTGCCCGGCCGCAAACCGGCCAGGACGATCCCGACCCGCGCCACCATGCTGCTGGTCCTGCGCGACGGCCGCGGCCGCGTGCTGCTGGAGCGGCGCGGCCCGCAAGGCTTGTGGCCGGGCCTGTGGAGCCTGCCCGAGGCGCTCGATCCCGATGCCGCCTGGCGCATCGCGCGGCAGCACGCGCAGATCGACGACGTCCAGGCCATCGCGCCGTTCGCCCACACCTTCAGCCACTTCCGGCTGCACGTCGAACCGTTGCTGTTCGACGGCGCGACGGCGCATGGCGGCATCGCCGATAATCCACGCCTGCGCTGGTGCAGCGCCGGCGAACTGGCCGCACTCGGCCTGCCTGCGCCCATCCGCAGCCTGCTGCTGGACATCGCCCGCCCGCCGGCCACGTAGGAGCGCACCCTGTGCGCGAAGACTCTTGTCACTATCGTGGCAAACCCCTTCGCGCACAGGGTGCGCTCCTGCCCGAACCGGCAACCACAGAGGAAAAACCATGAGCCGCACCATCCATTGCGCCAAGCTCGGCATCGACGCCGAAGGCCTGGATTTCGCCCCCTGGCCCGGCCCGCTCGGCCAGCGCATCTACGCCGAGATCTCCAAGCCCGCCTGGCAGCAGTGGCTGGGCCACCAGACCACGCTCATCAACGAGTACCGCCTCAGCCCGCTCGACCCGAAAACCCGCACGTACCTCGCCGAGGAAATGGAAAAATTCCTGTTCGGCGGCGACGTCGCCAAGCCCGCCGGCTTCACCGCACCCGACACCAAGCCTTGACGAAAAGCCGCGCATTCGGTCTAATGCGCGGCTCCACGCAACATCGGCAACCCACGCGGTCGCCAGTGCAAATCCAGTTTCCGGCCGGGTAGCTCAGTTGGTAGAGCAGGGGATTGAAAATCCCCGTGTCGGCGGTTCGATTCCGTCCCCGGCCACCATGGAATAGCATCAAACGCCTGTTTTTTGGGCGTTTTTTGCTTTCTATGTCCAGCGAATACCCGCAGATTTACCCGCAACCGTCATCGACCGTGCGCCCGGAGACGTGCATGCGCTCGCCGGCTTTGTCGCGGGCCTTACCTTCCTCAAGGTGTGGCAATGTTTCCACCCCTTTAACGCCTCCTTTCCCGCCATCGGACATACGGACCTTCGCCAGCTCCCGCTCATAAGCGAGGAAGCCGGCCGCGATCAGCGCGCGCTGCGACTGGTTGAGGCTGCGGTGGACGCAGCTACCCGCCGAATGCGGGGCTCGTGGAGATCGGCGAGAAGCTTTGCCCTGCGGATCTCATGGCCATCACGGCCAAGGCGACGGCATCAAACCACCGGCCGCGGCATAGAACTCTTTCTTGTTGAGCCCTGCCTGATCCGACATCGACTTGATCAGATCCGGCGAAAAGGGGGCCTTGGGGCAGTCGACGGTAACCGTACGCAACTTGCCTCGGGCGAACATCTGGAAATGCTCGTGCGATCCGGCCTGCCGAACCATACTGAACCCAAGCATTTTGAGGAGTGCCTTGACGTGTCGGCACTCCAGTTGCGGCTTACCGCCCACTCAGCAGTAGCCGGCCTGATCGTGGAAGGTGAACGCACGGCGCGCATCCGGCCGGCCATCAGCGTCACCGTCATGATGGTTGAAGCAGTTCGCAATCGCGAGCAGTGTTCGCATGAACCAGTAACGCAAGCGGATGGACAATGGTGCGGGGCGGTAGAGCATGTCGCGCTGGTGATCGGGGTCGTTCTGCTCCATGGCCAGCTGCACGTAGCTAGTGACCATCGCGTGCAGCTTCTGCTGCACCTCATCCAGAGTATCCGCCTGCACAGCCAGGTTCAGCTCGATGCAGAACGCCTGCCATTGCTGGCCGCGCTTTTCGGCAAAGCACCTAACGCGTCGCATATTCGATGCCATGTCTTAACCCCGTCCTTGAACCAACCCGCTTGCTGCAACCCAATAGTCTAGTTAGTTGCCATCGTCCAATTGTTAAACGCCATGGCATCACTGGGTCCCCCTTCACTCTATACGCCTATGGTGAACCGAGCGTCAATGCGGCTAGCGGCCTAGGTGGGCAGCATGCGGAATGCCTGCACGCTGCCGGACTGACAGCTTGCCAAGGTGCAGCGGCCACGCGCGGCAGAGTTGAAGCGCCGCCGCCTGTGCGTGTTGTTCGACGTCACCCGCAGGGACACTTGCGCACTTGCCCAGCTGGGCGCACTGACCCCGCATCCAGACACCTTCCCGCCTCACACCTCCAGCCGGTCGTCCGGCCGCGCCACGATCGCGTACAGCGCCGGCATCAGGAAGATGCTGACCAGCAGGCGGGTGAACAGGCCGCTGACGATGACCAGCGCGAACGGGCGCTGGGTGTCGGTGCCGACGCCGGTGGCCAGCG
>JAGWMU010000035.1 GCA_028873095.1 Pseudomonadota bacterium
GGCGATCGAGCGCGGGTCGCGGCCGTAGGCCTGCATCGTCGACGGCTCCAGCACATCGCAGTGCAGCACCAGCAGGGTGTGCGTGCTGAACGGATCGAGGTAGGCGGTGTCCGGATCCGGCATCAGGATCATGTCCGACTCGTTGATGCCCTTCCAGCCGGTGATCGAGGAGCCGTCGAACATCTTGCCGTCCTCGAACGTCGACTCGTCGATCGCATGGGCCGGAAAACTGACGTGGTGGTGCACACCGAGCATGTCGGCGAAACGGAAGTCGACGAAATCGACTTCGTGTTCCTGGATCAGATCGAGCACTTTCTGGGCAGACATAGAACAACCTCGAAGGGTGGGTGGTGGGACGTGTTTGTTGATCCGGATTGCAAACCGCTTGCGTGCCCGGCGATTTTCCTCTTCTGCGCCAGCGCAGGGCAGGGTCGGGGTGGGCGCGCTCGAATCGAGTGCATTCGTCACGAACTCTTAGCAAGACCGATGCCATGGCATTAAACCACGCAACGGCGGGCACTCGCGCGCCTCGACGCCACCTGCGACACGATGCCTTGCATCAAATTCGCGCAAATTCTGATGCCATTTGCACTAAATAGCATCAATCGAGAGCCGGACTCGCCCCTGTGGCACGGGTCCGGCAAACCTCACACCTCGTAGGCCGTCTCGCCGTGCGAGGTGATGTCCAGCCCCTCGCGTTCCGCATCCGCGCTGACCCGCAGGCCAAACAGCGCCTTCACCACCAGGTAGGCCAGCAGCGAGACCAGGCCGCTCCATCCCAGCGTGATGACGATGCTCAGTGCCTGGATCCCCAGCTGATGGACGATCGAGAAATTCGCGGCGCCGATGCCGCCCAGGGCCGGCGCGGTGAACACACCGGTGAGCAGCGCGCCGACGATGCCGCCGATGCCGTGCACGCCGAAGACGTCCAGCGCATCGTCGGTGCGCAGGATCTTCTTCAGTCCGGTCACGCCCCAGACGCAGCACACGCTGGCCAGCGCGCCCACCGCCAGCGCGCCCATCGGCCCGACCGTGCCGCACGCCGGGGTGATGCCGACCAGTCCGGCGACCGCGCCCGAGGCGCCGCCCAGCATCGAGGGTTTGCCCTTGGTCATCGCTTCGAGCAGCAGCCAGGCCAGCACCGCCGCCGCCGTCGCCAGCAAGGTGTTGATGAAGGCCAGCGCCGCGCCGGAGTTGGCCTCCAGATTGGAGCCGGCGTTGAAACCGAACCAGCCGACCCACAGCAGCGCCGCGCCGATCATGGTGAAGGTCACGTTGTGCGGCTTGATCGCCTCGCGACCGAAACCCAGCCGCGGACCCAGCAGGTACGCCCCCACCAGGCCGGCGATGCCGGCATTGATGTGCACCACCGTGCCGCCGGCGAAATCCAGCGCCCCCAGCCCAAGCAGGTAACCGCCCGGTCCCCACACCATGTGCGCGATCGGCAGGTAGGCGAAGGTGAACCACAGCGCCGTGAACAGCAGCACGGCACGGAAGCGCATCCGCTCGGCAAGCGAACCGACGATCAACGCCCCGGTGATGCCGGCGAAGGTCGACTGGAACGCGATGAACACATACTCCGGCAGTTTCACACTGGCGGTGAAGGTATCCGCCAGCGTGTCCTTGGTCACTCCGCGCAGGAACAGCTTGTGCAAGTCGCCGATGACGGCGCTGCCGCTGTCGAACGCCAGGCTGTAGCCGTACACCACCCACAGCACCAGGATCATCGAGAACACCGTCATCACCTGCATCAGCACCGACAACACGTTCTTCGAGCGCACCAGGCCACCGTAGAACAACGCCAGTCCGGGCACCGTCATCAACAGCACCAGCAAGGTGGAGGTGAGCATCCACGCCACGTCGCCCTTGTCGACCACCGGCGCCGCCACCGCCGCGGTCTGGGCGTGCAGTACCGGCGCGGCCAGCGTCATCAGCAGGACGGCGGCGACCATCGGCAACCACCTGCGCATCGTTTGGAACAGCTTCATGTCTTTCATGGAAACCTCGGGCAATGGGATCAGAGAGCGTCGGCGTCGAGATCGCCGGTACGAATGCGGATGACCTGCTCCACGGTGCTGACAAACATCTTGCCGTCGCCCACGCTGCCGGTCCTGGCGGCCTGCTGGATGGCCTCCAGCGCCGCATCGAGCAACTCGTCCGTGACCACCGCCTCGATCTTGATCTTGGGCAGGAAGTCGACGGTGTATTCGGCACCGCGATAGAGCTCGGTATGGCCTTTCTGGCGACCGAAGCCGCGCACCTCGCTTACCGTGAGCCCGCTGACGCCGACCTGCATGAGCGCCTCGCGGACTTCGTCGAGCTTGTATGGCCGAATGATGCTGCTGATCAATTTCATCTTGTTCCCCTTCAGGAAGGTTCAACTTGGAAGCACGGCGAAAACGGCACGGCTTGCCGCGCCTGATTCAGAATGTCTTGCCGAGACTCAGGAGCGCGGTGGCGCGACCGAGGTAGTGGCCCTCGGCATTGGTGTACGGCAGCCGGCTGGCATTGGTGTCGTAATAGCCCAGCGCTACCGAGTAGCCATGATCGAAATTGCGGGTAATGCCCAGCTTCCAGTCGGTATAGGAAAAACCCGGGTTGTTCTTCACGGTCTGGTGGCCCACGTGCGCATTGATCAGCCAGTTCGGCACGAACTCGTAGTTCCACGACAGATCCAGGTAGTCGCTGTGCTTGCTGCGGGCGACGCCGAACAGGTTGGTGAACGCGTGCGAATACTTCAGCGAGAGGCTCTTCCAGCCCAGCGCGGCATAACCTTCCAGCGTGTACGGCAGGGTGAAGCCGTCCGGGTAGCTGCCCGGGTAGTAGTACTCGTAGAGGCCGGCGTCATAGGTCCAGTCGCCGCCCAGGCTGCCGCGATGCCCGGCATAGACGTCCACTTCCAGGCTGCTGGAGACGGGTGCGGCAGAGCTCGATGCGTCCGACAGCCAGCTGATGTTGCTGCCCCAGGCGCCGACGTACCAGCCGCTGCTGTGGTCGTATTCGATGCCCGCCTGCACGGCAGGATCGCGGTTGGTCTGGGACAGACCCCGGAACAGGTAGTCGTTGACCGCGGTGACGCTGCCGGTGACGGTGCTCTGCGGGGCATCCGCCGCCTGCGCCGGCATGGCGAGGCTGGCGGACAGTGCCGCAGCGCATGAAAGGGCGATACATCGCTTCATCGGACTTGCTCCAGTGGAGGTGGGGGTAGCGCAAGGCTTTTAGCAAGACCGGTGCCACGCATATAAATACGTCAAATACAATGGGTTGCGCAGCAAACGAGGTGCCCGCCCGTGTTGCATTGCATCATTCAAGGGCAACCGGCTGGCCCGTTTGCACCAAATCCACCACCTCGAAAAGGCCGCCGATGCACCGGTCCGGACGGCGCCCGCGGGACAAGCCGGACCCGGCGCAATGGCTGTAGACTGCGACGCCTTGCGGCAACCCTCGCGCCACCTACCCTGGACTCGCCAACCCGTGAGCGATCTGATCCACGTCGTCGTGCTCGGCATCATCGAAGGCATCACCGAATTCCTGCCGATCTCCAGCACCGGCCACCTGCTGATTGCCGAGAAGCTCGGCTTGGGCGCGCGTTCGGACCTGTTCAACGTGGGCATCCAGGCCGGTGCGATCCTCGCGGTCACCTTGATCTACTGGAAGCGCATCTGGCAGCTGTTCACCCAGTGGCGCGTGCCTGCGAATCGCGACTACCTGCTGAAGCTGTTCGTCAGCTTCATGATCACCTCGCTGATCGGGGCGGTCGTCGTGATCCACTTCCACTTCAAGCTGCCCGAAACGGTGACCCCGATCGCCTGGGCGCTGGTGGTCGGCGGCTTCTGGATGCTCGGCGCCGAGCTGCTCGCCGCGCGCCAGCCGGAACGCAGCGAAGTGACCTGGCGGGTGGCGATCCTGGTCGGCATCGCGCAGATGGTGGCCGGCGTGTTTCCGGGCACCTCGCGTTCGGCCGCCACCATCTTCGCCGCGATGCTGGCCGGTACCAACAACCGGGCGGCGGCAACCGAGTTCGCCTTCCTCGTCGGCATTCCGACCATGTATGCGGCGACCGGCTACGAATTGCTGAAGGTGGTGAAGGGCGGCGGCGCCGCGCACGAAGACTGGAGCGCACTGCTGGTCGGCTTCGTCGTTTCGGCCGTGGTGGCATTCGTCGCGGTGAAATGGCTGCTCGGCTACATTCGCAGCCATCGCTTCACCCCGTTCGCGATCTACCGCATCGCGCTCGGCGCGGCATTGCTGCTGCTGATGCCGACAGGCGGCTGATCCGGGCTCAGCGCTGCACGATCACCGCGAACCAGCGCCAGCTGCGCACGCGTTCGGCAATCAGCTTGGTGCAGGTCAGCATCGGCACCGCCAGCAGCGCACCCGGAACGCCCCACAACCAGCCCCAGACCAGCAGCCAGAGCAGGATCGCGATCGGGCTCAGCCGCATGCTGCGGCCCTGGATCATCGGCGTGATCAGGTTGCCCTCCAGCACGGTGATGGCGGAAAACGTCATGGCCGGCAGGAACGCGTGCAGGTTTGCCTCCCTGGCGCCGAGCATGCCCACCAGCACCAGCACGACCGCGGTGCATATTGCGCCCACGTAAGGCACGAAGTTGGCGAACATCGCCACGGCGCCCCACAACAGCGGATCGGGCATGCGGTAGAGCCACAGCATGGCGGCGGTGATCGCACCGAGCCCCGCGTTGATCGACAGCGCCGTCAGCAGATAGCGCGACACCTCGGTCTGGATGCCGCGCACGATCGCCACCGCGTGCCGCTTGTTGGAAAACCCCGGCGTGATCTCCACCAGCCGGCGCAGCATCGAGTCGCCGTAGACCAGGAAAAAGAACACCAGCAGCATCACCCCGAGTACGGCGGCAAGCACCTTGGGCGCGGTGGAGACCACATCCCACATGCTGATCGCCAATGTCGCCGACGCAGGCGGCGCGACCCGGCCGCCCGGCACGTTGACCAGACTCTGGGTGGCGCGATTGGCCGCCTCCAGCGGCCTGGTCATGCTTTTCAGTTTCGGCACGAAATTCCTGATCGCCGCCGGCGCACGATGGATCCAGCCCACCGCGGGCTGGGACAACTGGGCAACCCCCGCACCCATGCCGACGATCAGGGCGAGCATCAGCACGCTGGCGCTCAACCAGCGCGGCAGGTGCACGCGGGCACCGGCGGCTACCAGCGGATTCAGCGCCAGCCCCAGAAAAGCCGCCAGCACCAGCGGAATCAGCAGTGCCCTGGTCAGCGTGATGGTGTACATCAGCGCAAGGAACAGCATCGCGTTCAATATCATGCGGACCGACAGCAGGTGCCGCCGGATCTCGCGGCTCGACTGAATGCCGCGCGGCGGCTGGCGTGGCGGGTCGGGCGTCGCAACCGGCCCCGGCCGATCCACCGGCCGGGCTTGGCCGCCGATGATGGCCGGCGGCACCGACGGCGGTAGTTCCTGCTCAGTGTTCATGGCCACCCGCGGTCCCGCCGGGGCGGTCGAACAGGTCGCCCTGCGGTTGCGTGCGGTCTGCCGGCCGGCCCGTCGCGGCCGGGCCGGCGACCTCGTCCAGTTCGGCGATCAGGCGCACGCCGTAGGCGACCGCCTCGGCCATGCCGCCGCCGAGCAGCGCGCCCAGGCCCGGTACCCGCAACGGATGCACGTTGAGGCGGCCCAGCACGAAGCCGGCGCCCGCTGCCGTGCCCACCGTGCCCAGCGGGTGCCGGCGGCCGCGCGCCAGCAACGCCGCCGTCGGCATGCGCAGCTCGCGCAGCGCCGTGTGCATGCGTACCTGGGCCTCGCGTACCCTGGCCCGTCGTTGCAGGATGTTCATGATGGCGATCGCTCCTCGTCCCCGGTGCGATCGCTGCCGCCCTGGCCGCCGGCCTCGCGCAAGGTGTCGTGCATCATCGCACTCCATTCGCTGCGGGTGACGGGCAGGCTCATCCAGTGCATGCAGCGCCGGAACAGCACGATGGCGCCGAGCAGGAACAGCGCCTGCATCACGCACAGCGCCAGCAGCGCCCACAGCCAGGAATCGAACCACTTGGCCAGCAGCACGCCGGCGAACGCGAACACGCTCAGGCCCAGTCCCACGCCGGCCACGGTCGCCGCCAGGCCGGCCAGCAGCAGCCACGACACGGCGCTGCGGGCCAACCCGAGTTCCGCCGCCAGCAGATGCGACTGTGCGCCGAACACGTGCTTGACCGCACGGCCGAACTGGCCGATTTCCGCCAGCAGCCCGGACGCCGGCGACGCCGGATCGGGCGCCGCCGGGTCGCGAGGTGGTTCAGCCCGATTGTGCATTCCCTGGCCCCCGGTTTGTTTCGGTCAGCGCCGCAGGATGCGGCCGAGCAGCCAGCCGGCCCCGATCGCGATGGCGATCGATTGCACCGGCTTCGCCCGCACGTAGTCGCGCGCCTGCTCCAGCCACTCGTCTGCGCGCTCGATCGTCTCATCGTAGACCTCACGGCCGCGCTCGCCCAGGTCGGCCGCCTTTTCGCTGGCGCGGTTGGCCGCATGCGCGGCCTTGTCGGTGGCGTGGTGCAGGCTTTCCTCGACGCGATCGGCGGTACGCTCGACCGCCTCCTTGGTACTGGCCACCGCCTCGGAAGTGGCCTGCTTGATGCGTTCGGCCTTCTCGTCGATGCGGTTGCCGGCGTTTGCTGCGGGGACTTCGACCTGCTTGTTCATGACTTGCTCCTCCGTGGAAGACTGGCGGTACTCGACGGCGTGTTGAAGCACACGTCCATCAGCGGGTGCGGCGGAAAAATGCGATCACCGCAAGGATCAGGAAAACGACAAAAAGGATCTGCGCGCTGCCGCCTTCGGCTCAGCCGGAAACCTCCGGATTGAGACTGTAGGTCCCGGTCAGCGCGGCCTCGGCCAGTACGTGGCCGTGCATGGCCGCGCGCAGTGCGTCCAGCTTGAAGCCGTCGGCGAGCGGCAGCCGCGCCACATCCAGCGCATACACGCGAAAATGATAATGGTGCACCAGCGTATCGTTCCACGGCGGGCAGGGGCCGTCGTAGCCGGTGTAACTGCCCTGCATGTCGGCGTCGCCCGCGAACCATCCGGTGTAATCGTTCTCGCCCTGCACGCTGCCCGGTGGACCGAATGGCGCCGACTTGCCCCGCGCGGTGATCTCGTCGCTGCAGGCGCCTTCGCCCAGTTCGCCGCATTCCGGCGGGATGTTCGCCATCAGCCAGTGCACGAATTCCACCCGCGGCAGATCGGCCGGCACGCTGCGGCCGGGCTGGTTCACGTCGTCCGGCCTGCTCGGCACGTCCGGGTCGATGCAGGTGAGCACGAACGAGCGGGTCGCCGCGGGCGCGTCCTTCCAGGCCAGGTGCGGACTGCGGTTGTCCGACAGCGCCACCGGCGCGCCGGGCTTGCAGAAGGCCAGCCGGGACGGCATCGGCTGACCGCTGGTGAAACTGTCGCTGCGTACTTGCACTGGATGTCTCCCGTCGCGGATGGTGTTGTCTTGATTGGGGCGAGCGGGCCGGCAGGCAAGCCGGTCGCCGTCCGTGCCTCACGGCTTCCGATAGGTCGCCCGGCAGAACGCCCCCGCCAGGTCGCCGCTGACGGCTGCCGTCGGGCAGCGGCTGTACGTCGACCGGCCGGCCGCAGGCGCGCTGGCCGTGTTCGAAATCTTCGATCCAGGGCCGATAGGCCTTTGCCTCGTGGCCGTTCAGATGCACGCCCAGCACACGATAGCCGGACTTTCTGCTGCGGTTCCAGGAGTTGTGTTCGACAATTTGTCGGTGAACCACAGTTGCCCGGTCCCCGGCCGCCACGCGAAACCGGCCGTGTTGCGGATGCCGTAGGCCACGTCCTGCAGGCCGCTGCCGTCGGCGTTGATGCGGGTCCGTTGGCATAGCCGCGGCCCGGAGCGCAGATATTGCATGGCGCACCGATCGGCACATACAGCATTGCCGTCCGGGCCGAATGCGATGAACTTCCAGCCATGCCGGGTCGCGCCGGGGTAGCGGTCGGTGACCACGTCGGGTTGCGGCGGATCGTGCGGATGCTGCTCGATGTCGCGCAGCACGAGGATCCGGCTCACTCTCAGCCGCGGTCAGCCGCCGCGTTGAACCGCGCGGCGATGTAATCGTCGGTGAAACTGGTCATGCCGTAGCCGCGGATGAACCCGCAGTGGCCGCCGTAGACGGCGATATCCAGCTCCACATTCGGCGGCAGATCGAGTTTCTCGAATGCGTCGATCGGGATCACCGGATCGTCCCGCGCGGTGAGGATGGTGGCGGGGACCTGCATGGCCCGCAACGCACTGCCGGCGACCGAATAGCCGTCCAGATATTGCTGCAGCGTCGTGAAGTCGGTATGCCGCAGCACCATCGCCTCGGTCAGGCCGCGCAGGCTCTGCTTCAACTCCGACATCTCGAAGTACTGGTGCTGCGGAAAGGCCGCCTGCTTGGCCTGCAGCGAGTGGCGCCACTTGTGCATGAAGTAGGCCTGGTAGATCCATGGCGCGGTTTCTTCCAGCGAGAACAGGCCTTCGCTGGGGTCGATGATCGGGCATACCGCCAGCACGTAGCTCAGTGGAATGCCGAGGCGCGAGGTCTGCATTGCGGCGCGCAAGGCGAAGTTGCCGCCCAGCGAAAAACCGGCCAGCGCCATCGGGCGGGCGGGCCAGCGTTGCGCGATGTCGCCCAGCGCGTGCACCACCTCGTCGATGCGGCAGGAATGAAACAGCGCCTCGTTGAGCGAGTGACTGTCGCCATGGTCGCGAAAGTTCAGCCGCAGGATGTCCCATCCATCCACCAGCAGGCGGCTGCCGGTCTGCAGCACGTAGGTGGAATCGACACTGCCCTCCCAGCCGTGGAACAGCACGGCCAGGCCACGCGGTTGCGGCCGGATTTTCTGTCTGGTGTAGGCACCCGTGAGGCGCACGCCGCCGCCGCCATCCACCACCACGGCCTCGGCCCCCCGCGAAACCGCCTGTGCGGCACGCGGCAACAGCATGCGCCGCACGCCGCTGGAGGAGAGCATGGTCTGGACATGGCCGCTGCGCAGCGGCCATGGCGGGCGGAAATCGCTGCCGCGCGGCAGACTCATGCGACCGCATCGCTCGCGGTTTCGCCGTCCAGCGCCGCCGCGATGCGCTCGCGCGACAGTTCAGCCATGCGTCGCCGGGCGTCCGGGGTGGCCGGTACCGGCGTGAGGAAATGCACCTGCGCTTCCATCGGCGCTCCGCCAAGCAGGCGCACGATGTTCTGCATGAAGTTTTCGCCTTCGCGAAACCCCGCGTCGATCACCCGCCGGCCATCCCTCGAAAAAAGCAGCGCCACCGGCTGTACCGGCACCTGCGCATCCAGCGCGGCCTGAAAAATGCGGGCATGAAACACCTTCAGGATGCCGTTGTAGCCGGTTCCGCCCTCGGGAAACACGGCCACGGAGCGGCCGCTGCGCAGCCGCGCAACCATGGCCTGCATCACCGCGGACAGCGAATGGTTGCTGCCGCGCCGATGGAAGATGGTGCTGGCGGATGCCGCCATCCAACCGACCATCGGCCAGCGGGCGATTTCCGCCTTGGCCACGAAACAGGTGGCGCGCTGGCTGTACAGCATGATGATGTCGATCCACGAAGTGTGGTTGGCGACGAACAGCACCGGGTCGGCCAGCGGCTGGCCCACGCGAACCGGACGCAGGCCGAAGATCCGCAGCAGGGTGCTCGACCACCAGCGGATTCCCCGATGCGCGAACGGCTCGCGGCCATGCTTCATCACCGCCTGCCGGTTCCAGCTGAGAATCAGCGAACACAGCCCGATACCCAGCACGATGTGGAGCAGCAGCCACGGTACCCGCCACAGGTAACGCAGCGGGCGCATCAGGTCATGTCTGGGGGCGATGGCGGTGTCGATACTCATCAGTCGGTTAGTTTAGCGTTAATCGACGCCGCTCCGGATGGCCAGCCGGGTCAGCGGCAACGCCAGCGACCGTTTGACGGTACGCAACACGAAACTGGAATTGACATCGGCAACGCCCGCGGCGTTCAACAAGTGGTCGAGCAGGAAACGCGAAAAGTCCTGGAGGTCGGCCACATGCACATGCAGCAGGTAATCCATGTCGCCGGTCAGTGCGTAGCAGGCGACCACCTCGTCCCAGCCGTTGACCCGGTCGACGAAGCTTTCGATCGCCGCGCTCTCGTGCTTGCTCAGCTGTACGCGCACGAACGCCTGCAGGCCAAGGCCCACGGCCTGGGGGTCGATCTGCGCGGCATAGCCGGTAATGATCCTGTCCAGCTCCAGCCGCTGCAGCCGGCGCAGACACGCCGATGGCGACAGGCTGACCCGTTCGGCCAGCTCGGCATTGGTGATGCGACCCTCGGTCTGCAGGATGGCCAGCAGGCGAAGGTCCGTGCGATCCAGTGCGGCCATGCGCAATATATATCCGCTTTGTGGCTTTCTTGCACAAGTAATGTGCGCCATGCGACGTGTTTGCTCGGATATTGCAATCTTCGTGCAGGCGATCGGCCGTAAGCTGTTGTCCTGCATTTTCAAACGGCGCCGGAGTAGACCATGGACACGCCCCGCAAAGTCGAACACCAGCAGACCGATCGCGGCTACATCCCGGTCTATGCCACCGGCGTGGTCGAACAACCCTGGGACAGCTACAGCCGCTCCGACCACGCGGTGTGGGACACCTTGTTCCAGCGGCAGCGCGAGTTGCTGCCGGGGCGCGCCTGTGCCGAGTTCATGGCCGGCGTGCAGCGCTTCGGTCTCGGCAATGGCGGCATCCCCAAGTTCGCCGAACTCAACAAGGTCCTGCGCCGTGCCACCGACTGGGAAGTGGTCGCCGTGGAAGGGCTGTTGCCCGACGAAGTGTTCTTCGACCACCTGGCCAATCGCCGTTTCCCGGTCAGCTGGTGGATCCGCAAGCCCGACCAGCTCGACTACCTCAGCGAACCGGATCTGTTCCATGACCTGTTCGGGCATGTGCCGCTGCTGCTCAACCCGGTGTTCGCCGACTACATGCAGGCCTATGGCCGCGGCGGCATGAAGGCCTTCGCGCTCGGTCCCGAGGCGTTGATGAACCTGACCCGGCTGTACTGGTACACGGTGGAGTTCGGGCTGGTCAACACCGGCGAGGGCATGCGCATCTACGGCGCCGGCATCGTCAGCTCCAGGGGGGAGTCGATCTATTCGCTGGATTCGCCATCGCCGAACCGCATCGGCTTCGACATGCAGCGGGTGATGGGCACACGCTACCGCATCGACACCTACCAGCAAACCTACTTCGTGATCGACAGCTTCGAGCAGTTGTTCGAGGCGACGAAACCGGACTTCACCCCGCTCTATGCGAAGCTGCGCACGCTGCCGGCGCACGCCGCCGGCGACGTGCTCGACGGCGACCGGGTATTCACTCGCGGCGACCGCAAGGGCTGGGCGACCGGCGCCGACACCTGAATGCGCAGCGCGGGCACGGCGGCACTTTCCACCGGCTGATCCCCGCTTCGCCCCGGTCCCGGCCGTCCGGGCGCGCGACGGCCTTCGGTTCCAGCACGGCGACCACGACGCGGCGCAGGCGCGGAAGGGTCAGCGCCTCGATCGCGAACCCGGCCTCGGGGTCGGGCGGGCATCGGCGGTGCGGTCGATGACCCGTCGTGCTGATGGACGTGTCGGCCGGTGTTGCGCTGGGGTCAGCTGGCGGCAGGCGCCTCGTCACGCTCGAGATGATGGGTGATCCACCATTGCTGCCCCAGGCCGACCAGGCCGTTCACTGCGTAGTACAGGCACAGGCCGGCCGGGAAGAAGGCGAACATCACCGTGAACAGCAGCGGCATCACCTTCATCATCTTGGCCTGGGCCGGATCCATGCCCGCCGCGACCGGATTGAGCCATTGCGTACCCAGCATCACCAGTGCGTAGACCACCGGCAGGATGAAGTAGGGGTCGGCGGCGCTGAGGTCGGGGATCCACAGGAACGGCGCCTGGCGCAGTTCCAAGCTGGAGGTCAGTACGAAATACAGGCTCCAGAACACCGGCATGGTGATCAGCACCGGCAGGCAACCGCCCATCGGGTTGACCTTTTCCTTCTTGTACAGCTCCATGGTGGCTTGCTGCATCTTCACCTTGTCGTCGCCGTAGCGTTCCTTGAGCTGCGCGATGCGCGGCTGCAATTTGCGCATCTTGGCGCTGGAGCGGTACTGCACGGCGGTCAGCTTCCATGTCGCGCCCTTGATCAGCAGCACCAGCAGGATGATGGCCGCGCCCCAGTTGCGGGCGATCCCGTGCAGGAACGACAACACCGCGTGCATGGGTACGGCGATCGCCTTGAACATGCCGTAATCGATGGTCAGGTCCAGTCCGGGCGCGATCGCACCGAGCGTGCCCTGGACATTGGGCCCGAGATACAACCGCGCCTGGCTGGTGACGGCCTGCCCCGGCGCCGCGCTCAGCGTGGGACCGACCGCTCGGATCAGATAGTGGGGCTGCGCGCTGTCCGGGTTGATCGTCTCGGTGACGTAGTGGTCCGTCTGGCCGGCTGGTGGAATCCATGCGGCGAAGAAATACAGCCGCAGCATCGCGGCCCAGCCGCCCTTGATCTTGCTGTCGAGATGATCCTTGGCCTTGCTGAAGGCGTCGAACGGCATCTTCTCGAACTTTTCCCCGGTATACCAGGCGGCGCCCTGGAAAGCGCGCGACTCCGGGTCGGTGAAATGGCTGAACCAGCTGGCCGGCTTCGGCGGTGCCACCCGCAACAGTTGCTCGTAGGCATTGCCCTGCCACAATGCGCGACTGCCGTTGTCGACACGCTGGGTCAAGCCGATCACGTAGCTGCCGCGCTTGAAACTGTAGGTCTTGACCACCTTCAGGCCGGCTGCGTCCTGCCAGGTGAGATCCACTTTCAGTTCGTTCTGACCCTTCGCCATCGTGTAGGCGGACTTGGCGCTCTGGAAGATCGCCAGATGATCCGGCTGATCCGCCGGTGCGTCGTCGGTGCTGCTGACCAGCCCGCTCTGTACCACGAAGTAATGCGCCGCTTCGCTGTCAAGCAGAACCGTCGGTGGCGGATTGGGCTGCTTGTGCGTGGCCGCCGTCGACGGATAGGCCAGCAGCTCCGCATGCACCAGGCTGCCGCCGCGGGTGTCCACCGTCAGGTTCAGCACATCGGTGCGGATGGTGATGAGCCGCGCGGGTTCCTGGCTGGCGGCGGCGGTTCCGTTGCCGATGGTCGGCACGGCACTGGCCGCCGCCCCCTTGGCGGCGGCGGCAGGCACTGCCCCAGGTACGCTGCCGTCCGTCGCAGCCGCTGCCGCGCCAGTGACACCAGTTGCCGCTGGCGGTAGCGGTGCGTAATCCTTCTGCCACGCCGCGAACAACAGATAGGCCACTGCCAGCAAGGCGAACATGAGGAAGGTGCGCGTTTGATTCATCGCGTAGCGGATCCGGGTAACACCGCGACCGTTGAAGCCGCGGATTGGCAAGGAAAAACGAAGGTTAACGCGTGATTGTGCCGGTCGCGTCGGCTCGCTTCAATGGCGAAGGGTTTCACATCCTCGCTTCGGGTCGGCTCACCAGCAATTTTTTCCACAACCCGTCGAGCTCGTCCAGCAACTGCGGACCCGGTACGCCCGCAGCCTGCTCGCGCGCCATCACCATCAGATCGATCGGCGGCAGCTGATGGCGAATGCGCCGGAACGACTCGCGCAGCAACCGTTTGATGCGGTTGCGTTCGACCGCGCGCTTGGACACGCGCTTGGAAATTGCCAGGCCGAGCCGCGCATGGCCCAGCGCGTTTTCCCGGTAGCGCAAATGAAAACAGCGGCCGCCTGCGCGGCCGCTGCTGGATCGCAAGGCGGCAAAGTCACCCGGCCGGCGTAGCCGCGATTCGCGCGGCAGCCCGGCGGTTGTCATGGCTCGAACCCCGCCTACGGGATCAGGCGCTTGCGACCCTTGGCACGACGCGCGTTGAGAACTTTGCGACCATCGGCGGTTGCCATACGGGCGCGGAACCCGTGTGTACGTGCGCGCTTGAGCTTGCTGGGCTGGAAGGTCCGCTTCATGGCATTACTCCGAAGGGAATGTGGGTAAAAAGGCCAGCGAGTATGTGGTGTCTTGGGCGTTGCTGTCAAATGCCGCCCGCCGCCGACCTGTGAATGACCTTGTGGATATGTCGCGGCGGCGGCTGTGGATGCTGCTGTTAGACTTGCCTATCCATCCCGCGCGAATGCGCCCCCAAGCAGTGGCTGAAAACTATTCATGAGTGACTTGTGGCGGCGCTGCCTTGAGCGTCTCGAGGGCGATTTGAGCGCCGAAGACCTGCATACCTGGCTGATGCCGTTGCAGGCCCGCGCCGATGCGGGATGCCTGCATCTGTACGCGCCCAATTCCTACACCCTCGATACCGTGCGCGAACGCTTTCTGGGTCGGATCGAGTCGATGCTGCCGCAATTGGCCGGGCAGGCGTGCAGCGTACGGCTCGAAGTGGGTTCCAATGCGGCCAGGCCAGCGAATCCGGTCAAACCTGCCGCCAAGCCGCGTAGCGCGGCCGCCGCGCCGGCACCCGTCTTTCAGCACAATCTGGATCCGCACTACACCTTCGAGACCTTCGTCGAAGGCAAGTCCAACCAGCTGGGCAAGGCTGCGGCCATGCAAGTGGCGACCAATCCGGGCCGCGCCTACAACCCGCTGCTGCTCTATGGCGGAACAGGGCTGGGCAAGACGCATCTGATGCATGCCGCCGGCAACTTGATGCGCGAGCACAACCCGGACATCAAGGTGATGTACCTGCGCTCCGAGCAATTCGTCGGTTCGATGATCGAGGCGTTGCGCGCCAAGAGCATGGATGAGTTCAAGCGACGCTTCCGCTCGGTCGATGCCTTGCTGATCGACGATATCCAGTTTTTTGCCGGAAAGGATACGACCCAGGAAGAATTCTTCCACACTTTCAATGCGTTGTTCGAATCCAAGCAGCAGATCATCCTGACCTGCGACCGCTATCCGAAGGAGGTCGACAAACTGGAGCCACGCCTGAAATCCCGCCTGGGCTGGGGTTTGAGCGTGGCGATCGAGCCTCCCGATTTCGAAACGCGTGCCGCGATCCTGCTGGCGAAGGCGCACGACAAGGGCGTGGCGGTGGACGAAAACGTGGCCATGCTGCTGGCCAAGCGCATTCGCTCCAACGTGCGCGACCTGGAAGGCGCACTGAACACGCTGGCGGCAAGGGCGAACTTCTACGGCAAGCCGATCACGACCGAGTTCGCCGAGGAAACCTTGCGCGACCTGCTCGCCACGCACGCGCAGGCTGTCACCATTGCGAACATCCAGAAGATTACCGCCGAGTATTTCAACGTGCGGCTGCAGGATCTCCTGTCCAAACGCCGCGTTCGCTCGCTGGCACGGCCGCGCCAGATCGCGATGACGCTGTCCAAGGAATTGACGGAGCACAGCCTGCCGGAAATCGGCGAAGCGTTCGGCGGCCGCGACCACACCACGGTGATGCACGCCTGCAAAACGATCCGGAAATTCATCGAGACCGACACGCGCATGCGGCAGGACTGGGAGCAATTGATCCGCACGCTGACGGGTTGAACGTGCGCGCCGGGCGGTGCGTTAAAGTGGGGGACAAGAACCGGATGAAGGTGTGGATAACCGGTGAATAGAAATCGGAATCGAGTTATCCACAAACTGGACACAGTCAGGCAACAACGTTCCGCACAGTGCGAAATCGTCGTAAGCATTTGAATATATGGGTTAAACGGCAATACGAAAGTTGCCCACAAGACCTACAGCAACTACTAAACTTCTTTTAAAGACAGAACAGCAGGCATAGGGGAAGCGAAGTCATGCAATTCAGCATTCAACGAGAAGCTCTGCTCAAACCTTTGCAGCAAGTGGTCGGTGTGGTCGAGCGGCGGCAAACGCTGCCGGTACTGGCGAATTTGCTGGTCCGGGTTGGCGAAGGCAGGTTGTCGCTGACCGGTACGGATCTCGAAGTCGAAATGGTGGCGTCGTCCGAGGCCGAGAAGTTGGTCGACGGCGAAATCACGATTCCTGCGCGGAAATTGTTCGACATCGTGAGAGCGCTTCCCGACGGCGTGCGCATCGACCTTAAACTGAACGGCGATCGGGTTGCGCTTGTGGCCGGGCGCAGCCGTTTCACGTTGACGACCCTACCCGCGAGCGAATTTCCCACGGTTGATGCGATCGAACTGGTCGAGAAGGTCAGCCTCCCCGAGGAAACCCTGCGCGACCTGATGGAGCGCACCGCGTTTGCCATGGCGAATCAGGACGTCCGCTACTACCTGAACGGGATGTTGCTGGACCTGCAGGAACATACCTTGCGCTGCGTTGCGACCGACGGCCACCGGCTTGCGATGAAGGAAACCCAGCTGCAGAGTTCCGTTTCCACCCGCCGGCAGATCATCATTCCGCGCAAGGGCGTCAATGAGCTGATCGGTCTGCTCGAACCGGGCGACGGTCAGGTCGAGCTGGAGTTTGGCCGCAATCATCTGCGGGTGCGTCGCGGCAACGTGGTGTTCACCTCGAAACTGATCGACGGTCGTTTTCCCGATTACGAGGCCGTCATTCCGCTTGGCGCGGACAAGACCGCCATGCTGGAACGGGAAGTACTGCGGGGGGCCCTGCAGCGCGCGGCGATTCTCTCCAACGAGAAGTACCGCGGTGTGCGCCTCGAGTTGTCGCCCGGGAAATTGCGCATCGTGGCGCACAATCCCGAGCAGGAAGAAGCCGTCGAGGAAGTCGAGGCAGAGACCCATGTCGACGATCTTGCGGTCGGTTTCAACGTGGGTTACCTGCTCGACGCGCTGGCGGCCATCCGCAGCGACAAGGCACGGCTCAGCCTGCGGGACGCGCAATCGAGCTGCCTGGTGCAGGAAGACGACAACGATCACACCCGTCATGTGATCATGCCGTTGCGGCTCTGATTCCAGACCATGTGTTGTCATGCTGCGTTGCTTCGGCAACAGGTGACGCCGGGATCCTCACCAGGTATCCCGGCGTTCTTTCTTGTGGAGCCTAGGTAGATGTGGCTGGGGCAATTGCGGATTCGCGGTTTGCGTTGCTTCCGTGAAGCGGAGTTCACGCTCGATCCGGCGATCAACATCTTCACGGGAGACAATGGTTCCGGGAAATCGAGCATTCTCGAAGCCGCGTTCTTGCTGTCTCACGCTCGTTCGTTTCGTGTCGGCGCCAAGGAAGCCTTGCTTCGCCGAGGCAGCCGGGCGATGTCGGTATTTGCCGAACTCCGGCACAGCGACGACCACAGTTGCCGGGTGGGTCTCGGCCGGGAAGGCGCTCGTTGGGAAGCGAGAGCCGACGGCCAAGCGGTCACCATCGGTCATTTGGTCAGCCAATGCGCGGTCGTCTGTTTCGAACCCGGCTCCCATGCGTTGATTGCCGGGACTGCCGACGAGCGCCGGCGATATCTCGACTGGGGCGTGTTCCACGTGGAACCGGATTTTCTCCCGGACTGGCGCCGTTACCAACGTGCGTTGAAGCAACGCAATACCTTGCTGCGTTCAGCGGCCCCCGGGGATGACGAACTGTTTGCGCCCTGGGAGGCTGAGCTGGCACAGACCGCGCAACGAATCGATGCCCAGCGGCGCGACTACCTGGCTCTGCTTCGACCCCTGTTGCGTGCCAGCGCGCAGGGCCTTTTACCGGAATTGGGCTCACTGGAACTGAAGTACCGCCGCGGCTGGCCGGAGGAGCAGGAACTGGGCCAACTGTTGCGCGAGCATCGAGGCAGGGATCAGGCACGCGGACACACCACGATTGGTGCGCATCGTGCCGATTGGGCGATAGCGTACGAGCATGCGCCGATGCGCGAACACCTGTCCCGCGGCCAGGAAAAACTGACGGCACTGGCCTGCATGCTGGCGCAGGCCGAACTGTTCGCCGGGCAGCGTGGCGAATGGCCAGTCGTGTGTCTGGACGATCTTGCATCCGAGCTGGATCAAACGCACCAGGTCGCCGTGATAGCACAGCTGCGTGCGGCACGGGCACAGGTGCTGCTGACCGGCACTGAAGTGCCGCTGGCGCTGAAGGAGGTTCCTGCCCGCCTGTTCCACGTGGAACAGGGTCGGTTGATACCCCTGCTATAATTCACCAGTTGCAGCATCAGAAGATCGCAAACCTTTGCCCGGCTTTTTACGGCGCCATGCCGGGCGGGCCGTGGGCGCCACAAACCGGTCAACGCATGAACTTATCCAACTACGACTCGAGCAACATCAAGGTTCTGAAAGGTCTGGAGGCGGTGCGCAAGCGCCCCGGCATGTATATCGGCGATACCGATGACGGCACCGGGCTGCACCACATGGTGTTTGAAGTCGTCGACAATGCCATCGATGAGGCGCTTGCCGGTTATTGCGACACGGTCGGGGTCACCGTGCACGAAGATGGCTCGGTCAGCATCGTCGACAATGGCCGCGGCATTCCCGTCGACATGCATCCGGAGGAGGGGCGCTCCACCGCCGAGGTGGTGATGACGGTGCTTCACGCCGGCGGCAAGTTCGATGCGAACTCGTACAAGGTTTCCGGTGGCCTGCATGGGGTGGGCGTCTCGGTGGTCAATGCCTTGAGCGACCACTTGTGGCTGACCATTTACCGCAATGGCCATGAGCATTTGCAGGAATATGCGCAAGGGGAACCGCTGTTCCCGCTGAAGGTGGTCGGGCCATCGAGTCGGCGCGGCACCTTGGTGCGCTTTCTGCCCAGTCCGGCGACGTTCGGCAGCAATACCGAATTTCATTACGACATCCTGGCCAAGCGTCTGCGCGAACTGGCCTTCCTCAACTCCGGCGTCACGATCGATCTCCATGACGAGCGGGGTGAAACGCGCCACGACACTTTCGCCTATGAAGGCGGCATCCGCTCGTTCGTGCAGCATCTGGCACAGCTGAAAACCGCCTTGCACCCGAACGTGATCAGCCTGATCGCGGAGCAGGACGGGATTACAGTCGAACTGGCGATGCAGTGGACCGATTCCTACCAGGAGACGATGTTCTGCTTCACCAACAACATACCGCAGCGCGATGGCGGCAGCCATCTGACCGGATTCCGCGCGGCGCTGACCCGGTCATTGCAGAACTACATCGAGAAGTCGGGCCTGGCCAAAAGCGCCAAGGTCGCGTTGTCCGGCGACGACATGCGCGAAGGCATGATCGCGGTGCTGTCGGTCAAGGTCCCCGACCCGAAGTTCTCCTCGCAAACCAAGGACAAACTGGTCTCGTCCGAGGTCAAGACGGTGGTCGAGCAGGTCGTCAACGAGAAGCTCGGCGAATTCCTGCTGGAACACCCGAACGAGGCCAAGGCGATCGCTTCGAAGGTGGTCGATGCCGCGCGCGCGCGCGAAGCGGCGCGCAAGGCGCGCGAGATGACGCGGCGCAAGGGTGCGCTGGACATCGCCGGGCTTCCCGGCAAGCTGGCCGATTGCCAGGAAAAGGATCCGGCACTGTGCGAACTGTTCCTGGTCGAGGGTGACTCGGCGGGCGGTTCGGCGAAACAGGGCCGCAACCGCAAGACGCAGGCCGTGTTGCCGTTGAAGGGCAAGATCTTGAACGTGGAGAAGGCGCGTTTCGACCGCATGTTGTCCTCAGCCGAGGTCGGCACCTTGATTACCGCACTGGGCACCGGCATCGGCAAGGACGAGTACAACCCGGACAAATTGCGCTACCACCACATCGTCCTGATGACCGACGCCGACGTCGACGGTTCGCACATCCGGACCTTGCTGCTGACATTCTTCTACCGGCAGATGCCCGAGCTGATCGAGCGCGGTCATATCTATATTGGCCTGCCGCCGTTGTACAAGGTGAAGCAGGGCAAGCAGGAGCTGTACATCAAGGACGATGCGGCCTTGAACGACTACCTGATTTCCAGCGCAGTCGACAATGCCGCCCTGACGTACAGCCCGGATGCGCCGCCGATTACTGGCGAGGCGTTGGAAAAGCTGTTGCGCGGCTATCAGCAGGCGCTCGATCAGATCGCCAAGCTGGCCCATCGATTTGATGCGGCGGTGCTGAACATGCTGCTCGAACACGCCCCGCTGGAACCGGCGTTGTGGGCCGACCCGGTCGCGATGCAAGCCTGGCTCGGCGCGGCCACGCAGCGGCTTGCGGCCAGCGGCCTGGGCAAGCCACGCTACCAGCTGTCATTGCGCCCGGCGCATGACGGGCAGCCGGCCGCCATCGAGGTGGTGCGGGAACAGCACGGCCTGAATCACACCTGGGTGCTGCCGCAGCCGTTCTTCAGCAGCAATGAGTTCAAGCCGGTCCTCGCCATCAGCAGACAAGTGGCTGGTCTGGTGCAGGCAGGTGCCGTGGCACGCCGCGGCAATGCCTCGCGCGGTGTGCTCAGCTTTGTCGAGGCGCGCAACTGGTTGCTGGACGAGGCAAAAAAAGGCCGCAGCATCCAGCGCTTCAAGGGTCTGGGCGAAATGAACCCGGAGCAGTTGTGGGAAACCACGGTGAATCCGGAGACCCGCCGGATGCTGCAGGTCGGCATCGAGGATGCGATTGCCGCCGATCAGATGTTCTCGATGCTGATGGGAGAGGCGGTTGAGCCACGCCGCGAATTCATCGAGGCCAACGCCCTGAAGGTGGCCAATCTCGACATCTGAGGAAGTCGCCGGTGTCGGTGCGCGACGGTCCCGCGCG
>JAGWMU010000219.1 GCA_028873095.1 Pseudomonadota bacterium
TTCCTGCTCACCGCGACGTCGAAGAATTTCGGCAGCTACTTTCCGGGCTATCTGGCCAACGGCTATTTCTCGACCATGACCTCGCCGCGCGGCACCGAAGCCGCGCCCGGCTACATGGTCGCGTTCATGGACTACACGAAGGGCGACATTTCGCGCCCCGCGGCGATTCCCGGCTGGAGCGAAATCGACTACAACCCCGGCGGCGGCTGGCTCGACTCGACCCGGCTGGACGGCAAGATCTTCGCCGGCTACGCGCAGACCCTGAACATGCGCGACGGCACGCTGTCGACCCGCTACCGCTTCGTGTACGCGAACAAGGCGACCGACGTGAGGGTCGTCACCTTCGTCAGCCAGGCCGACCACCACCTTGCCGCCACCCGGATCTCGATCACGCCGCATTTCGACGGCAAGGTGCGGCTGACCTTCCCGATCCGCCTGTGGTCGCAGCACCAGCCGCGTTTCCCGATCGCCAGCATGACCGGCGACGAAATGATCGCCGCGGTGATTGCCAGCGGCCAGAATCTGGACAACAAGCCGGTGCCGACGCCGGATCGCGCCGCGGTGTGGTATCCCGGCCATACCCGCATCCTGTCCAGCGACGGGAATGCCCAACGGCTGACGCTGTGGCTCGACGGCCAGGCGGTGCGGGGCCTGGGCATGGCCGAAGCGGCGGCGATCGGCCTGCCGCGCGGGCTGGCGGTCGAAAGCGTGAAGCTGGAAAAAGGACCCTACAAGCTGTCGCTGAACCTGGTCGCCGACCTGCACCACGGCACCACCTACACCTTCACCAAATACATCGCCGCGTCCCGGCAGGACTGGGGCGGCGACGCGAAAGCCGACGTGGCGCTCGCCGAGGCCGCGCGCCGGACCGGCTTCGACCGCCTGCTCGCCCGCCATGTCGCCGCGTGGAACGACCTGTGGAAAGCCGATATCGTGGTCGACGGCGATCCCAAGGTGCAGCTGGCCCTGCATTCGGACCTGTACTACCTGCTGTCGAACACCACCGTCGGCACCGCCTGGCCGATGGGCGCCTGCGCGTTGACGCCCGGCTACGCCGGCCACGCGTTCTGGGACAGCGATTCGTGGGTGTTCCCGGCCCTGTTGCTGCTGCATCCGGAGCGCGCCAGGCCGATCGTGATGTTCCGCGACCGCACCATGCAGCCCGCGCGCGAGCGCGCCAGGCAATACGGCGCCAGGGGCACCATGTATCCGTGGGAGGCCGATCCGCAGACCGGCGTCGACAACACGCCGTATTTCGCCCACGGCGTGTTCCGCGAGATCCACGTCAATGCGGACATCGCGATCGCGCAGTGGCAGTACTACCTCGCCACCGGCGACGACGCCTGGCTGAAAAAGGACGGCTGGCCGGTGATCCGCGGGATCGCGCGGTTCTGGACCAGCCGGGTGACCTGGAACCAGGCCAGGGACCGCTACGAGATCCTGCACGTCACCTCGCCCGACGAGGCCTACGACGACGTGCCGAACGACTCGTTCACCAACGCCGCGGCGCGCAAGGCGCTCGAGATCGCGATCGAGGCCACCAGGCGGGTCGGCGCGACACCCGACCCGCAATGGGCCGCGATCGCCGCGAAGATGTACATCCCGTTCGACGCGGCCGACCGGCGCCACCGGGACTTCGACGCCTCGGTGCCGCACGACAAGATCACCTGGATGGGCTCGTCGCTGGCCTGGCTGATGTATCCCGATCTCGATCTGCCGATGCCGGCGCAGGTGCGCCGCAACGATCTCGCGTTCCAGCTGCGGCAGCTGAAAACCCACGGCGACGATCCGAACGAGATGATGATGGTGATGCTCGCCGTCGGCGCGGCCGAACTGGGCGACGGCGAGGCCGCCGGCGACTGGATCCAGCGCAACCTGGTCGGCTTCCTGAAGCCGCCGTTCAACGTGCGCACCGAGACCGCCGCCAACAACGCCGGCTACATCCTGGCCACCTCGGCCGGTTTCGTGCAGAGCTTCGTATACGGCCTGTCCGGCCTGCGCATCGAGGACGCGGGCCTGGTCGATGCCTACCCGCCGGTACTGCCGCCGGGCTGGAAATCCCTCACCCTGAAGGACATCAGCTTCCGCGGCAGGCACTACGACATCACCGTCGACCGCGATGCCGGCGGCAAGCCGCGACTGCGGCGCAAGCCGCTTTGATCCGGCGCGCGACAGCGGCATCGGGATCCCAGGCGATTCGGCGGCGACAGCCTTTGCCCCGCAACGCGGGGGCGGGTATTCTTTGCCGCACCACCAGCCACGCGACGTGCCATGAGCCTGCAGACCGTCCTGGTCATCGACGACGAACGCGACATCCGCGAACTGCTGACCATCACGCTCGGCCGGATGGATCTTCAGGTCGATGCCGTGGGCACCGTGGCCGAGGCGCGCCGCGCACTGGCCGAACGCAACTACGACCTCTGCTTCACCGACATGCGGCTGCCGGACGGCAACGGCCAGGAAGTGATCGAGCTGATCGCCGAGACCTGCCCGGACACCCCGGTGGCGATGATCACCGCCTACGGCAACGTCGACGCCGCGGTCAACGCGCTGAAGGCCGGCGCCTTCGATTTCGTCTCCAAGCCGGTGGACATCCAGATGCTGCGCGGCCTGGTGCGCACCGCCCTGCGGCTGGCCGAAGAGAAACGCAACGGCGGCGCGGCCTCGAAAAGCGGCGACTCCGGCGACCGCCTGATCGGCGACTCGGCGGCCATGCAGCAGGTGCGCGCCACCATCGCCAAGCTGGCGCGCAACCAGGCGCCGGTCTACATCGCCGGCGAATCGGGCGTGGGCAAGGAACTGGTGGCGCGGCTGATCCACGAACAGGGTCCGCGCGCCAGCGGGCCGTTCGTGCCGGTCAACTGCGGCGCGATCCCCACCGAGCTGATGGAAAGCGAGTTCTTCGGCCATCGCAAGGGCAGCTTCACCGGCGCCGGCGCCGACAAGGAGGGCCTGTTCCAGACCGCCCAGGGCGGCACCCTGTTCCTCGACGAGGTGGCCGAGCTGCCGCTGCACATGCAGGTGAAACTGCTGCGCGCGATCCAGGAAAAAGCCGTGCGCGCGATCGGCGGCCGCGACGAGATCCCGGTTGATGTGCGCATTCTTTCGGCCACCCACAAGAATCTCGGCCAGCTGGTCGAACAGGGGCTGTTCCGGCAGGACCTGTTCTACCGCATCAACGTGATCGAGCTGCGCGTGCCGCCGTTGCGCGAGCGCCGCGGCGACGTGCCGCAACTGGCGGCCTTCATCCTCAAGACCCTCGCCGGCAAGAGCGGCGAAGCCGTCGGCCAGCTGCTGCCGGCGGCGCGGCAGGCCCTGGAAGCGTACGACTTCCCCGGCAACGTGCGCGAACTGGAAAACATCCTCGAACGCGCGATGGCGATGTGCGACGGCGCCAGCATCGATGCCGGCGACCTGATGCTGCCGCAGCGCCAGGCGCGGCAGCGGCCGCCACCGCCCCGGCCAGCGCGAACGGCGGCCTGGACGACTACATCAGCAATATCGAACGCACCGCGATCATCAAGGCGCTGGAGGAATCGCGCTACAACAAGACCGCCGCCGCCAGGAAACTCGGCATCACGTTCCGCGCACTGCGCTACAAGCTGAAGAAACTCGGCATCGACTGAGCCCGGCTTCCCGTAGGAGCCCACCCTGTGGGCGAACGCTCTTCGCCGGCGCTCGACA
>JAGWMU010000220.1 GCA_028873095.1 Pseudomonadota bacterium
GACAGCACCGTCACCGGCAGTTTCTGCGGGTCGGTGGTGGCGAGCAGGAACTTCACGTGCGGCGGCGGCTCCTCCAGCGTCTTCAGCAACGCGTTGAACGCGTTCTTCGACAGCATGTGCACCTCGTCGACCAGGTACACCTTGAAGCGCCCGCGCGACGGTGCGTACTGCGCGTTCTCGATCACCTCGCGCACGTCGTCCACGCCGGTGTTGCTGGCCGCGTCGATCTCCAGCAGGTCGACGAAGCGACCCTCGTCCACCGCCGTGCACACCGCGCACTCGCCGCAGGGATCGGCCGACTGCCCGCGCTCGCAGTTCAGCGACTTGGCGAAGATGCGCGCGATGGTGGTCTTGCCCACGCCGCGCGTGCCGGTGAACAGGTAGGCGTGATGCATGCGCCCGGTGTCCAGCGCATTGGTGAGCGCGCGCACCACGTGCTCCTGGCCCACCAGTTCGGCGAACTTGCGCGGGCGCCATTTGCGGGCGAGAACCTGATAGGACATGCGTTGGGAGCCTGCTCAGCTGCGGCGGGTCAGTCGGCACTGACTTGGGGTCGAAAGCCGATTGTGCCAAGTCGACGCCGGCAAGTCAGTAAAGCATGCGAGGGTTGCCGCGAGATTGCCCCTCTCCCCGACGGGGAGAGGGAGCAAATGTGCGGGACGGGTTCGTTTCTGCCAGCCATCGGCAACCGGATGGCCGGGGTCCTTGAAAAGTCCGGTCCCGGAATGGCGGCGGCCCCGCCAGCCACACCCCGGCACCCGAATCATTCGCTACCGTTGCTTCCTTCCGGACCTGGCGGGGTTTGCGAACTATCGTCGCGGGGGGACCGACGGGGCCACCATAACGCTGCACGGCCTCTCGCCGTGGCTCACTTCAAGACCAATTGGCGGAGAGGGCGGGATTCGAACCCGCGATACGGGGATAAGCCGTATACACACTTTCCAGGCGTGCTCCTTCAACCACTCGGACACCTCTCCGCACGCAAAACCTTTGTCGCATCACCCCGCACCGGGCGGGACAAGCCGTATGCACAACTCCGGGGCATCCCGATTCAACCACTCGGACATCGCTCCACTCGCCACCGCCTTTGCCGGGCCATCCAGCCCGGCAAAGAAGCGGAAGGATAGCGGCTGACCCGGATACAGGCAAGGAATGGCACCTTGCAGGAGCGCAGCTTGTGCGCAAATGCTCCTGGCCAGCTTCCGGGTAAAAGCTTTTCGCGCACAAGGTGCGCTCCTACAGGTCGACAGCCACGTCAGCCCGCATCGGCGCGCGGCACGGACGGTTCGGCCAGGGCGATCCGGCCGTCGGCCGTGGCGATGCGGTACCCGTGCGCGGCCAGCGCCTCGCCATCGGCGGCGCTGCCGTAGTGGTACAACACCAGCCGCGAACGCATGGCGGCGTCGTATTCGCGTTCGATGTCGTCGATGCCGGTGTGCGAGGGATTGCCGATCAGGCCGCAATCGTGCGCGATCCGTTCGTTGCCGCCGGCGTGTTGCGCCAGCGCCTCGGGAATCGGCCGCGTGTCGCCGGTGTAGGCGAAGCTGCCGGCCAGCGCGAGCCCGTACGACGTGGCCGGCGCATGGTGGCGCGTGGCGAACACGTCGAACCACAGCGAGTCCAGCCAGAAGCCGCGCGTGCACGGCAGCAGACGGAACGCCTCCCAGTAGTTGACGCCGCCCTCGGCCAGCGCGCCTGGATAATCGGCCACCCGCATCTGCAGCCATGGCAGCAACGCGGCATGCACGAAGACCTTGGTACGACCGCGCAGGCGTTCGTCGAACCACAGTTTGAAAAACAGCCGCTCCAGCCCGGCCACGTGATCCATGTGGGTGTGCGTGATGAACAATGCCGACGGCACGGCGTCGTAGGCCGCCAGGTAGCGATCGAGCGTGTCGGGCCCGCAGTCGATCAGCAGCACGGGCTCGCCGTCGCGCTCGAGCACCGCGGCGGAGGACCCCAGCTCCACCGCGTGCGACGCCCCCACGCCGAGAAAATGCAGATGCCAGTTCATGCGCCCAATGTACGCCCGTAGCGTTCCAGCAGGGGTTGCCACACCGTTTGCCCGAACACGGCCTCGCCCTGCGCCGCCGCCCCGAGCTTCAGCAGCGAACGGCGCAGGCGGCGCAGGTTGGCCTGCTGCCACGCGGGTGCCGGCGCACGCAACCGGCCGCGGTCGAAGTCGATCAGGTAAAGCCCGCCCGGCGTCACCAGCACGTTGTGCGCATTCAGGTCGGCATGCCAGATACCGGCACGATGGAAGCGCGCCACCAGTCCGCCGACCGCCGCCGCCAGCGTTTCATCCAGCCGCCCTGCCGCCAGGCACTCGGCCAGCGTATGGGCGTCGGCAATGCGACAGGTGATCAGGTCGGCGCTGTAGAACAGGCCATGCCGGACATAACGTGCAGCGACCACCGCCGGCACCGGCAGCCCGCGCCGCGCGATCTCGCCGAGCAGGCGGAACTCGACGAACGGGCGCGTGCGGCCGGCGCCGCCCCAGAGATAGCGATCGCCCATCAGCGCCGCCACGGCGCCGCCGCGGCGATAGTGCCGCAACACGCACTCGCCGACCGGACTGCCGACGACCGCCACGCCGCCGCGCCCGCCAGCCAGCGTGCGCATGGCGCCACGTTCGCGCCAATATGCCGGCGCAAACCAGTCATGATCGACTTGCGGCGTCAGCGTGGCGTCGAACAGAATCGCGCCGGCAGCGTCTTCGTGTATTCGTTCCTGCATCATCAGCGCTGCCGGATTCCCGTCACCGTCCACTTCCAGCGATTCTAGCCCAAGCCTCATGTCAGCCCCCGCCTCGCTCTGCCTGCTGCGCACTTCCGCCATCGGCGACGTCACCCATGTGGTGCCGCTGGTACGCACGCTGCAGGCGGCATGGCCGCAGGCCTCGCTGACCTGGGTCGTCGGTGCGCTCGAACGCAAGCTGGTCGGCGACCTGCCCGGCGTGGAGTTCGTCACCTTCGACAAGCGTGCGGGCTGGGCCGGCATGCGCGCCGTGCACGCGGCGCTGCGCGGACGACGCTTCGATGCCTTGCTGCAGATGCAGGTGGCGCTGCGCTCGAACCTGCTGAGCCTGGGCATCAAGGCGAACCGCCGCATCGGCCACGACGCGGCGCGGGCGAAGGATCTGCATGGCCTCGTCGTCAACGAACGCATCCCCGCGCGCACCGGCGAGCACGTGCTCGATGCGATCGGCAGTTTCTGCGAACCGCTGGGCCTGAAACAGACCGAGGCACGTTGGGACATCCCGATCCCCGGCCAGGCCCATGCATGGGCGGCCGCCGAGCTTCCCGGCGGAGTGCCGACCCTGCTGGTCAGTCCGACATCCAGTCATGCCTTGCGCAACTGGCGCGCCGAGCGTTATGCCGCGGTGATCGATCACGCGGCCGCACGCGGCTGGCGGGTGGCGCTGGTCGGCGGACCGTCCGCGCCCGATCGCGCGATGGCCGACGCGATACTGGCGTCATGCCGGCGCGCCCCGCTCGACTTCACCGGCAAGGACACGCTCAAGCAACTGCTGGCCATGCTCGCCCGCGCGCAATTGCTGCTGACGCCGGATTCCGGTCCGATGCACATGGCCAACGCGGTAGGCACCCGGGTGCTGGGCCTGCATGCGGCCAGCAACCCGGATCGTTCCGGCCCCTATTCCGACCGCCGCTGGTGCGTGGA
>JAGWMU010000036.1 GCA_028873095.1 Pseudomonadota bacterium
TGAACGGGGCGGGTGCCCAGGCCGCGCCGTACCGGTCGATCGAAGGCATGGAGCTGTTCGACAAGGTCGTGGACATCGACCAGTCGCCGATCGGCCGCACGCCGCGCTCCAACCCCGCCACCTACACCGGCCTGTTCACCCCGCTGCGCGAGATGTTCGCGCAGGTGCCGGAGGCGCGCTCGCGCGGCTACACGCCGGGGCGTTTCAGCTTCAACGTGCGCGGCGGCCGCTGCGAGGCCTGCGAAGGCGACGGGCTGATCAAGGTGGAGATGCATTTCCTGCCCGACGTCTACGTGCCCTGCGACCTCTGCCACGGCAAGCGCTACAACCGCGAGACGCTGGAGATCCACTACAAGGGCCACACGATTGCCGACGTGCTGGAGATGACGGTGGAGGACGCGTTGAAGCTGTTCGAGAACGTGCCCGTCATCGCGCGCAAGCTCGATACCTTGCGCGCGGTGGGCCTGGACTACATCAAGCTGGGCCAGAGCGCGACCACGCTGTCCGGCGGCGAGGCGCAGCGCGTAAAGCTGTCCCGGGAGCTGTCCAAGCGCGACACCGGACGCACCCTGTACATCCTCGACGAGCCCACCACCGGCCTGCACTTCCACGACATCGAGCAGTTGCTCGACGTGCTGCACCAGCTGGTCGACCAGGGCAACACGGTGGTGGTGATCGAGCACAACCTGGACGTGATCAAGACCGCCGACTGGGTGGTCGATCTCGGCCCCGAAGGCGGCGCCGGCGGCGGCCGCATCCTGGTCGCCGGCCCGCCGGAAGCCCTGGCCGCCCATGCCGATTCGCATACCGGCCGCTTCCTCGCGCCGCACCTCAAGCCGGCCGGGGCGGGCAAGGCGACGGGCGCCGGAAAGCGGGTCAAGGCCGCAGCCAGGCACATCGCCAGCGCCGACAAGCACAAACCCGTTCCACGGAAGAAGCGCCCATGAAGCCGCAGCCATCGACCGACCCGCGCAAGGCGGATGCCGTCGATACCTCGATCGTCGCACAGGACGCCCCGCTGTTCGTCGCCAGCCTGCCCGTGCGCTGGCGCGACCTGGACGCGTTCAACCACGTCAACAATTCCACGTACCTCACCTATATCGAGGAAGCGCGCCTGCTCTGGCTGCAGCAGCTGGACGGCTGGATGAGCGAGGAATCGGCGCCGATCCTGGCCGCCAGCGAGCTGAACTACCGCAAGCCGATCACCTGGCCGGCCTCGCTGCATGCGCAGCTGCGCTGCGAACGCCTGGGCAACAGCTCGATCACGCTGTCCCACCGCATCGTCGATGCCGCCGACACGGCCTGCGTCTACTGCGACGGCCGGACCGTGCTGGTGTGGATCGACCCGCGCCGCGGCAAGCCGGTACCGCTGCCCGCGACGGTGCGCGCGGCGGCAGCCGACGACCCCGGCCGCTGAACACGGCAGCGGCCGCGATCACGTCATCGATACATGGCGCTCGCGCGGCATTCGCTATGATGTCCCCCCGATCCTTGCCACGGCATCCGTCCGATGCGGAGTTCACCATGCTCAACCTGATCGCCCACGACACCATCCGCGAGATCCGGCTGGCCCGCCCTCCGGTCAATGCGCTGAACCTGGAACTGGTGCGCGCCTTGCGCGCGGCGATCGACGACAGCGTGCGCGGCGGCGCGCGCGGCATCGTGCTGTCCGGCGCGCAGGGCCTGTTCTCGGCCGGGGTGGACGTGCCGTTGCTGATCGAATGCGACCGTGCCGGGGTCCGCGAATACTGGCGCGAGTTTTTCGCGCTGTGCGCCACCCTGGCATCGGCGCCGATCCCGCTGGTGGCCGCGATCACCGGCCACAGCCCGGCCGGCGGCGCGGTGCTGGCGCTGTTCTGCGATTACCGGGTGATGGCGGAAGGCCCCTTCCGGATCGGCCTGAACGAAGTGCAGGTCGGGCTGATCGTGCCCGATGCGATCCAGTTGGCGTTGCGCCGGGTGGTCGGCCCGTATCGCGCCGAACGGCTGCTGGTCTCGGGTGCCATGATCGAGTCTGCCGAGGCGCTGGCCTGCGGTTTCGTCGACGAACTCACCGGCGTCGACCAGGTCGCCACGCGTGCCGTGCACTGGCTCGGCGAGCTGCTGGCGCTGCCCTCGCATGCGATGCTGACGACCCGTACCCTGGCCCGCGCCGATCTCGTCAAGGTCTTCGCCGACCCGGACGCGCTGCCGCTGGACGATTTCGTCGAGGCGTTTTTCCACCCGCAAACCCAGGCGGTGCTGCGGCAACTCGTGGCGCAGCTCAAGGCGAAGAAATAAGACCGTAGGAGCGTACCCTGTGCGCGATGCTTTTTGTCCGGGTGTGAGCAAAAGCATCGCGCACAGGGTGCGCTCCTACGCGAGACGGGTCGGCGGCGAAACCGGTCAGCCCTTGGCCACCGGCCGGGCCGGGTCGCTGATCCAGCCGCTCCACGACGGCGCGTAGATCCGCGAGCCATGCAGCCCGGCATGTTCCATCGCCAGCAGGTTGTGGCAGGCAGTGACGCCGGAACCGCACATGTGCACCACGCCGGACGGCTCGACCGGACCCAGCAGCGCAAGGAACTCGTCGCGCAGTCGGGCCGCCGGCTTGAAGCGGTCGTCGCCGCCGAGATTGTCGCTGAACGGACGATTCAGCGCGCCGGGCACGTGGCCGCCGACCGGATCGATCGGCTCGATCTCGCCGCGATAGCGCGGCGCGGCGCGGGCGTCGAGCAGCAGTCGGTCCGCACGCGCGCGCAGCGCGGCAGGCTCGATGAGTACCTGGGCCGGCGCGTACCGCAACGACAGCTCGCTCGGCTTCCGTGCCGCCGGCTTGCCGGCCTCGACCGGCAAGCCCGCGGCCAGCCAGGCGGCATAGCCGCCGTCCAGCACGGCGCCCCCCTGCACGCCGGCCAGGCGCAGCATCCACCACAACCGCGCCGCCGCCAGCGCGCCGCCGGCCGCGTCGTAGCTCACCACCTGCATGCCCGCGCGCCAGCCCCAGCGCGACAGCAGCGCGCTGAACGCCGATTCCGGCGGCAGCGGGTGGCGGCCAAGGCCTTCGGCCTGACGCGACAGATCGGACAGGTCGCGGTCCAGGCTGGCGTAGAGCGCACCCGGCAGATGGCCGTCCAGATAATCGCGCCGCCCCCGCTCCGGGTCGGCCAGATCGAAGCGGCAGTCGACGATGAGCACCTCATCCGGCGCCAGGGCGGCGAGAGCGGACGGATCGATCAGGGTGGTCTTCAGGCTCATGGCGGGATCGTTTCGAGGTGGAGCCGGATGTTGCAACCCGATCATGCGCCGGCTGCCGCATCGCATCGGGGACGGGCGCTCAGGCGTGGCCCATCCGCTGCAGCAGATTGCACAGCATCGCGGCGGTGGCGCCCCAGATGCGATGGCGGCCGTGGACGAATTCCACCATCGGCCGCCGCTGGCCGCGGAACTCCATCGTGTAGCGGCGCATGTTCGACGGATCCAGGAAGAATGCGAGCGGCACCTCGAACACCTCGGCGACCTCGTCGGGCGCCGGGCGCAATCGCGCCTCGGCGGCAATCCGCGCCACCACCGGGGTGATGCAGTAACCGCTGATCGTCTCGAAGCAATCCAGGTAGCCCAGCGGCGTCACCAGCGCCGGATCGAGGCCGATCTCCTCCTCGCTTTCGCGCAGTGCCGTGGCCACCGCATCGGCATCGCCGGGATCGCTGCGACCGCCCGGAAACGCCACCTGGCCCGCGTGCGCCTGCAGCTGATCGGTACGCAAGGTGAGCACCAGATGCGGCTGCGCGCTTTCGCGCAGACCGATCAGCACGGCCGCCGGGTGGCGCAGGGTGTGACCGAGCAGGGCGGTCATGTCGGCGTGATTCCAGCCGGGGCCCGTCGGCGGTGCCGACAGCGGCAGCAGGGCGCTCTGCAGCGTGCCCATCACGGCCGTGATGCCCTGCGCCTGCCGGTGCCTGGCGGGCAGGATCTCGTGCATGATGTGCCGCCGCTCGGCGTCGCTCATCATCAGCCAGCGACCGATCTCCACGTCGGTGCGCCGGCAACCGATGCAATAGCCGCGATCATCCAGCCGGCAGATGCCGATGCACGGAGTCAGTGGAAGCGTTGCGGCGAGGGCGGCATCATCTGGCATAGCTTCCCATACTACCACCGGCCGGGGTCATGGCCGGCCTGCGCCAGCCTTGATGTCGAGCAACTGGATGTCGAACACCAGCGCCTCATTCGGACCGATCCGCGGCAGCGCACCGGCCTCACCGTAGGCCAGCCTGGACGGGATCACCACCTTCCAGCGGTCGCCCACGTGCATGCGCGGAATCACGTCCTGCCAGCCGGAAAGGACCGAGTTGACGGCAAAGCTGACCGGCGAGCCGCGTGCCCAGGTGTTGTCGAACTCGGTGCCGTCCACCAGCATGCCGCGATAGTTCACCGTGACCGTGCTGGTCACCGTCGGACTGACCGAACCGGCGCCTTTCTGAAGCACCTGGTACTGGATGCCCGAAGGCAGCTGCACCACGCCGGGCTGCCGCCGGTTGCGCGCCATGAACGCCTCGCTCCTGCGCGCGTTGTCCCTGGCTATGCGCTTGAATTCGGCCAGCGCATCGGCATGCATCTGCGCCTTCAGGCGCTCCAGCTGCTGCTGCATGTCCTGCATCGTCACGGCGGGGTGCCGCTTGGCGTAGGCATCCTCGATCGCCCGCTGCAGCGTGGGTATGTCCACATCCGGCTTGCCGTCGGCGAACTGGCTGCCGATCTGGTAGCCGATCGCATAGGAAAGCTTGGTCTTGTCCAGCTTGCCCGCCGAGACCGCTGCATGAGCGTGGCCCTGCGCATGCGCCACCGCACCGAGCAGCAGCAGTACGCCGGGCAACAACCAACGCAGCTTTGTCATGCCTTTCTCCATCGGGCCTTCTCTGATCGCGGCGGCGAATCCGTAGCGGGCATCCTAAGCGGTTCGCGGGATTTCTGCAGCGAATGCTACCCGGCCTTGAGAAACCGGGCCGTGGCAAAGGTTCCCGCTGCTACCATCGCGATTTCACCTCTCCGGGAAGCTGTCCATGGCCTATCGCAATCTGCAAATCGGCAACCGCGGCGCAGTACGCACGATCACCGTCGACCGCCCCGACAGGCTCAATGCGCTCGATCGCGAAACGATCAACGAGCTGACCATCGCCTTTGCGCAAGCCGCACAGGACGACGCCGTACGCGCCGTGGTGTTGACCGGCGCCGGCGAGAAGGCGTTCGTCGCCGGTGCCGACATCGCAGAAATGCATGGCTGCACGCCGGTGCAGGCGCAGGCTTTCTCGCGCGCCGGCCAGCGTTTGATGAGCGCGATCGAGCGGCTCGGCAAGCCGGTGATCGCACGGATCCAGGGCTTCGCGTTGGGCGGCGGCATGGAGCTGGCGATGGCCTGCCATCTGCGCGTGGCCAGCACGAAGGCGAAGTTCGGCCAGCCGGAAATCAACCTCGGCCTGATCCCCGGCTTCGGCGGCACCCAGCGCCTGCAGCGGCTGGCCGGCCGCGGGGCGGCGCTGGAGCTGTGCCTGACCGGCTCCGCGATCGGCGCCCAGCGGGCCTTCGAACTGGGCCTCGTCACCCGCCTCGTGCCGCCGGAGACACTGGACGAGGCGGTCGATGCGCTGGCCGACCAACTCGCCGCCGCCGCGCCGTTGGCGGCCGCCGGCATTCTCGATGCCGTGCTCAGCGGCGGCGAAACGGCGATCGACCAGGGGCTGGAATTCGAGACGCAAGCCTTCGCGCTGGCGTTTTCCACCGAGGACATGCGCGAAGGCACCGCGGCGTTCCTGGAAAAGCGCAAGGCCGAATTCAAGGGCCGCTGAAGCCCGCCGTAGGAGCGCACCCTGTGCGCGAATGCTTTTTCTTCACTTTTGGCCAAGAGCATTCGCGCACAAGGTGCGCTCCTACGGCAGGCGGGCTTCAGTGGCCCCCGCCGCGATATTTTTTCTCGCCCGCGGTCACGCGCAGGTCCAGCCGGTTCTCCGGCGGCGCCAGCGGGCAGGTGGCGAACGGGGTGAACGCGCATGGCGGGTTGTAGGCCCGGTTGAAATCGAGCACCAGCTTGCCGTCCTCCGGCAAGGCCGCGTAGAGGAAGCGCGCCGCGCCGTAGGTTTCCGTGCCGGACGTGCGGTCGGCCAGTACGAAGAACAGCTCGCCGCCCGGCTCCTCCTGATACGGCAGCAGCTCGCAACTGCGGCCGTCGCGCCGGAACACCGCCCTGCCCGGCACGGCGACCCTGTCGATGGTGCCGATCGCGGTGCCGATCTCCAGCGTGCGCGGCGGCTCGCAGGGCAGCCAGTCGGCGACGACGCGCCATGACGGATCGACCGGGAAGCAGTCGATGCCGAGGAAGCCCTTGCGGGTGATCGCGTCGCTGTCCTTCACCCGCAGCGCCTTGCGGCCTTCGCGGTCGATCACATGGAAGTTCGCCGTGCCGAAACTCACCCGGGTCGGCGCCGCGTCGCCGGCGGCGTGCAGGTCGTCGATCAGCGCGGCCTCGTTCACCGGCCTGCCGTCGATCGTGGCGCCGCTGTCCCGGGCCAGCACGATGCGCATCGTGCCGCCCCGGTCCAGGCTCACGACGCCAAGATGCGCGGGCCCGGCCTTGAGCACGATGTCGTTGCCGGCGGCGGCTCCGACGCGGTTGTCGCCCTCCTTCAGCCACTCCAGTCCGATCAGGCTCAGCCAGCCGTCGGGTGCCGTGAGCCGGGCGACCCGGTCGGCGCGCCATCGCTCGATCTGCTGCACGTATGCGGGCGTCGCGGCGGCGGCAGCCGGGGTTTGGTCATGCACGGCAACAACTCCGGTAGGAGCCCACCCTGTGGGCGAAATGGTGCGCTCCTGCCAATCGGGTCATCCGAATGCGGCCCACGCGCGGCGCGAGCGAAGTATCGCCGCCCGTTCGCGCGCGCCGCAAGCGACCGGGTCAGCGGCCGCGCAGGAACAATTTGTCGAGCTCGGCCAGGCTCAGTTGGGTCCAGGTCGGGCGGCCGTGATTGCACTGCCCGGAGCGTTCGGTCGCCTCCATCTCGCGCAGCAGGGCATTCATTTCGGGCAGGGTCAAGCGCCGTCCGGCACGCACCGAGCCGTGGCAGGCCATGGTCGAGAGCAGTTCGTTCTCCAGCTCCTGCAGGCGCCGCGAACTGCCGTGCTGGGCCAGCTCGGCGAGCACGTCGCGGCTGAGCTGGCCGACATCCGCGCCTTCCAGCAGCGCCGGTATGCGCCGCACCACGACCGTCGACGGGCCGCTGCGCGACAGCTCGAGGCCCCAGTCGGCCAGCGCGTCGGCATGCTCCTCGGCGGCGGCGGCCTCCCGCGCGCTCACCGCCACGCTCAGCGGCACCAGCAGCATTTGCGAACGCAGATTGCTGCAGGCACGGGCGGTCTTCAGTCTTTCGTAGGTGATGCGTTCGTGCGCCGCGTGCATGTCCACCAGCACCAGGCCCTGCGCATTCTCGGCCAGCACGAAAATGTTCTTCAGCTGGGCGATCGCGAAACCGAGCGGCGGCGCTTCGCCCGGATAGGCATCCGGCATCGGCGCGGCGCCGCCCGATGCCGGCGGCGCTTCGCCGAGCAAGGCGGCGTACCCGGCCAGCGGCGCATCGCGCACGCCGAGATTCAGCCGGCTCTGGCTGGATTGACCGGGCCACGCCATCGGCGAAGGTGCCGGCGCCGCATGCGGCTCGCCTGCGGCCGGCGACGCATCCGCGCGCTGTCCGGCGCGCGTCTGCGCCAATGCCTCGTGCAAGGTGCGAAAAAGAAAATCGTGCACCAGCCGCTGTTCGCGGAAGCGCACTTCGTGCTTGGCCGGGTGCACGTTCACGTCCACGCCGGCCGGGTCGAGCCGCAGATACAGCACGAACGCGGCGTGCCGGCCGTGGAACAGCACATCGGCATACGCCTGGCGCACCGCATGGGCCACGATGCGGTCGCGCACCAGCCGGCCGTTGACATAGAAATACTGCGCATCGGCCTGCGCGCGCGAAGCCGTCGGCAAGCCCACCCAGCCGGACAGGTGCAGGCCGGCCATGGCGTGATCGATGCGCAGGCTTTGCGCGGGAAACTCCTCGCCCAGCACCTCGGCCACCCGCTGCAGCGCGGCCTGCTCGTCGCCGGCCGCTTTCCATACCCGCACCGGCCTGCCGTTGTGGCTGAGCCGGAACTCCACCGTGCCGCGGGCCAGTGCCAGCGACTTCAGCAGATCGTCGATGTGCGCGAATTCGGTGCGCTCGGCGCGCAGGAATTTTCGCCGTGCCGGCACGTTGTAGAACAGGTCGCGCACTTCCACGCTGGTACCCGCCGGATGCTGCGCGGGACGTGCCGTCTGCAACCTGCCGCCATCGACCTCGATGCGAAAGGCGGCATCCTGGCCGCGCGCGCGCGAAGTCAGCGCGAACCGCGACACCGACGATACCGAGGCCAGCGCCTCGCCGCGGAAACCCATGCTGGCGACGTGTTCCAGATCGTCGAAGCTGCCGATCTTGCTGGTCGCGTGCGAAGCCACCGCCAACGGCAGTTCGCCGGACGCGATGCCGCCGCCATCGTCGCGCACCCGGATCAGGCGGGAACCGCCGGCCTCGATATCCACCTCGATGCGGCCGGCGCCGGCATCGAGGCTGTTTTCCACCAGTTCCTTGACCACCGAGGACGGTCGTTCGATGACCTCGCCGGCGGCGATCTGGTTGATGAGTTCGGGCGGCAGCAGGCGGATGGCGGACATCCGGCAAGCTTAAGGGAATCGCGAAACAAGTTCAGCGATCGGGCGGCGAAGCGATGGCCGGCCCGCATCGACCGGCGCCTCGCCGGGGCGCGCGACGCCCGGGGCTGCGGTTCAACTGGCCGGGATGGTGAGGACGGTGCCGGCGCGTATCGTGTTGCTGTCGATCCGGTTGGCGTCTTTCAATGCGCCGATGCTGACCCCGTAGTGCCGGGCGATGCTGCCCAGGCTTTCGCCGCGGCTGACCCGGTGGACGTCATGCCCCCGGCTCTCCGCACGCGTCGAGCGGTTGCTGGCCAGCATCACGCCACGGCTGCCGCGGACATGCCCGTCGCCACGGCGAACGCCGCGCGATGCCAGCCGCGCACCACCGCTGGCGGCCGCCGCCTGGGCGGCGAACCAGGTCCCCTGCGGCGGCGTGGATTCGAAATAGCTTTTCACCCCGCCCATGATCGCCCTGGCGAGCTTTTTCTGATGCGCCGGATCGCGCAGCTTGCGCTCTTCGGCCGGATTGCTGATGAAGGCGGTCTCGACCAGGATCGAAGGCACATCCGGCGAACGCAGCACCACGAAGTTCGCCCGCTCGACATAACCGCGATGGGTCGGCCCGAGCCGCGCCAGTGCCTTGAGCACATTGCCGGCGACCACGTCGCTGGCCTGCATCGCCCAGCCCTGCTGCAGATCCAGCAGCACCTTGGCCAGGCCGTCGTCCTTGTCGTCCAGCGTGGTGCCGCCGATCAGGTCGGCGCGATTCTCGCTGTCGGCGAGCCAGCGCGCGGCCTCGCTGGTCTTGCCGCGCGGCGACAGCACCCACACCGACGAGCCCCTGGCGTCGTCGGTGACGTAGGAATCGGCGTGGATCGACACGAACAGGTCGGCGTTGTTCTCGCGGGCGATCTGGTAACGCTGTTTCAGCGGGATGTAATAGTCGCCGTTGCGGGTCAGCACGGCCTTCATGCCCGGCTGGCGATCGATCTGCGCCGCCAGGTCGCGCGCCACGGCCAGCGTGACATTTTTCTCCAGGGTGCCGTCCGGGCCGCGGGCGCCGGAATCCTTGCCGCCATGACCGGCATCGATGCAGACCACCACGCTGCGCTCGCCGTCGAGCAGGGCCGCCGCCTGCTGCACCGACGCCAGGCTGCCGTGCCTGGGCGCCGCATGACGACCGGGCGTCACCCGTTCACCGCGGGACCCGGCCGTTCCCGTCTGCGTGGCACGGTTGCCGTGGCCCGGATACAGATCCAGCACCAGCCGGTAATCCGTGCCATGGGCAGGTTTGAGCACGAAGCTTTTCAGCCGGCTGTCCGCCGCCACCGTGGCGCTCAGTTGCAGGTGGCCGTGCACGCGGGCATGGCGCATGCCGTGGTAAAGCCCCCGGGCGCCGGGGGCGGCAAAGCCGTCGGCAACCCGGCTGTCGCCCAGATCCACCGTCAGCCGATCTCCCGACCGGCTGATCCGGTAGTTCAGCTCGCCGGAGGCATCGAGAACCACGCGGGTATGGTCGGGACCGGCCCATACCCGCGCGTCCCGCACCGCTGCCGCGTTGGCCGCGCACAGCGGAACCGCTGCCGCGATCGCGACAGCGACGTACCCGAGCCAGTTGTTCAGGTAACCCCTCATGGGCCGCATTGAAGCGCAGTCATGCAACGAATGCAAGGCCATTTTCCCTTGAATATCCATAACCTGCGAATCATTCATCAGATCGAATCAAGTTACCGGCCTCAAGTCACGCATGCCGCGCATGTCCGTCGCCGCAGTTGTCTGGTTTAATCTTCAATGAAAACAGGTACTTGGACATGTCCACGGGCCACCCAAGCCGATCAGGACAGTTGCTCGAACAGCCGTTGGCCACGTGCCGTGCACGCCTGCAACAGCGCCTGGCGACCGGTGCCGGCATAGCTCAACCGCAGTTGCAGGTCGGCCGCCGGCAACGCGCCGGCGCCGCGTTCCGGCCACTCCACCAGGACCAGCGCCGCCGGTTCCGCCAAGGCGTCCAGGCCCAGCCACTCCAGCTCGCCGGGATCGGCGATCCGGTACAGATCCAGATGCCAGGCCGGCCGGCCCTGCGCCGCATAGCCTTCGACCAGGCTGTAGGTGGGGCTCTTGACGCGCTCGCCCACGCCGCAGGCAGTCAGCAAGGCGCGCGCAAAACTGGTCTTGCCGGCGCCCAGCGGCCCGTCGAGGTAGATCACCAACCCGCCCCCCTGCAGCGCCTGGGCCACGCGCCCGGCCAGCGCTCCGGTGGCCGCCTCGTCGGGCAGGTTCCACGCGCGCCCGGTCGCGGCCGGCTTACTCATGCCCGCGCTCGGCGCCCGGCGGCAGGCCGTTGCCCAAGGCGCGCAAGGGCGCCAGCAGGTCGCTGGCCAGCAGGCCGCGCTCCCCCTGCTGCGCGGCATGGTCGCCGGCGCGCGCATGCAGGCCCACGCCGAGGCAGGCCGCCTGCCACGCGGTGCAGCCCTGCGCCAGCAACGCGGCGATGATGCCGGCGAGCAGATCGCCCATGCCGCCCGAAGCCATGCCGGGGTTGCCCCACGGACAGACTTCCAGACGTCCATCCGGATCGGCGATCAGGCTGCCGGCGCCTTTCAGGACCACCACCGCGGCATGGCGACGGGCCAGCTCGCGCGCGGCCGCGAAACGGTCCCTTTCGATCTCGGGCGTGGCGACGCCAAGCAGTCGGCCAGCCTCGCCGGGGTGCGGGGTCAGGACGGCCGGCACGCCGAATTTCCGCGGTTCCCTGACCAGCAGGTTCAGCCCGTCGGCATCGAGCACCAGCGGCTTGTCCGCACCCAGCGCCAGCCGCCACAGCGCATGCCCCCATGCACCTTTTCCCAGCCCCGGCCCCACGGCAAGCACGCTGGCCCATTCGAGCAACGGTTCCAGCCACTGCGGCTCGTCGATGGCCTGCACCATCATCTCCGGGCGCGCGGCGTTCAGTGCCAGCACATGCCCGCTGCGGGTGGCCACGCCGACCAGGCCGGCACCGGCGCGCAACGCCGCCTCGCCCGTCATGCGCACCGCGCCCGCCATGCCATGGTCGCCGCCGATCACCAGCACGTGGCCGTAGCTGCCCTTGTTGGCGCAACGGGCCCGTGGCGGCAAGCAGGCGGCGACCAGCAAGCGTGCGTCCGGGCACACGCCGGCGCACACCTGTCCGGGCACCCCCAGGGTGGCCAGTTCCAGCACGCCGACGTGATCGGCCGCGCGACCGGTATGCAGCCCGCGTTTGCCGGCGATGAAGGTCACGGTGACGTCGGCGCGGATCGCCGTGCCTGGACAGTGGCCGCTGTCCGCGTTCAGTCCTGACGGCACATCCAGCGCCAGCACCGGCTGGCCGCTGGCATTGATCTGCTCGACCAGTCGCGCGACGGATGGCTCGAGTGCGCGATCGAGGCCGATGCCGTACAGCGCATCCACATGCAATTCGGTTTCGCCGGGATCGCACTGCGCATCCCACCGCCGCACCCGGCCGCCGGCGGCTTCCCACGCGGAGCGTGCCAGTGCCGCATCGCCGTGCGCCCTGCCGTCCAGCGCCACCAGCTCGACCTGCAACCCGGCCTCGCGGGCCAGCACGGCGAGCAGGAACCCATCGCCACCGTTGTTGCCCGGTCCGCAGTAGATCCGGATCCGCCGCACCTGCGGCCAGTGCCGGCGCAGACTGCCCAGCGCCGCGCTCGCGGCCCGGCGCATCAGCTCCTGGCCGGAAATCCCCAGGGCCGCGAGCGCGGCGCGCTCGATCGCGCGCAACTGTTCGACGGTATACAGATCGCGGCTGTGCGGATGGCCTGGCATGCGCGGATTATAGACATGGCAGGCAGGTCCCGGCCGGCGGCCGGGACGGCCGTCTTGAGGGCAGGAGCGGATTGCCCCGGCCCGCCAGGCCGCTGGCCAGCGCCTACAATTGACGCATGCCCTCAGCCGACACTCGCCCTGCCCCCGATTACGCAGCGCTGGCCCGCGACATCAAGCGCTGGGCCGCCGAGCTGGGCTTTGCCCAGGCCGGCATCAGCGGCACCGGCCTGGGCGACGACGAGCCGCATCTCAAGCGCTGGCTGGAGCATGACCATCACGGCGAGATGAGCTACATGGCCCGCCACGGCGACAAGCGCAGCCGGCCGGCGGAGCTCGAACCCGGCACCCGTCGCGTGATTTCGGTGCGCATGGATTACATCCCGCCCGGCATCCGCGATGCCTGGGGCGTGCTTGCAGATGCCGAAGCCGGTTACGTCTCCCGTTACGCGCTGGGCCGCGATTACCACAAGCTGATGCGCGGCCGCCTGCAACGACTGGCCGAGCGCATCCATGCCGTGGTCGGCGACTTCGGCTATCGCGCCTACGTGGATTCCGCGCCGGTGCTGGAGAAGGCGCTGGCGCGCAACGCGGGCCTGGGCTGGATCGGCAAGCACACCGTGCTGATCAATCGTGCTGCCGGGTCGTATTTTTTTCTCGGCGAGCTTTACACCGACCTGCCGCTGCCGGTCGACGCGCCGGCCAGCGCGCACTGCGGCAGCTGCAGCCGCTGCATCGAGATCTGCCCGACCCGGGCGATCCTCGGACCGTACCGGCTCGACGCACGGCGCTGCATTTCCTATCTCACCATCGAACTCAAGGGCAGCATCCCGGAAGACCTGCGCGCGCCGATGGGCAACCGCATCTTCGGCTGCGACGACTGCCAGCTGGTCTGCCCGTGGAACAAGTTCGCGCAGGACGCGGTGGAACCCGACTTCGCCCCCCGCCACAGCCTCGACGGCGCCAAGCTGGTGGAGCTGTTCGGCTGGAGCGAGCAGGAATTTCTCCGGCGTACCGAGGGCATGGCGATCCGCCGCACGGGCTACGAGGGCTGGCTGCGCAATATCGCGGTGGCGCTGGGCAACGCGCCGCGCTCGGTGGCGGCATGCGACGCGCTCATGGCGCGCGCCGATCACCCTTCGGCGGTCGTGCGCGAACATGTGGCCTGGGCACTGGCACGGCAACGCGGCGGAACGCCGTGAGGTGCGGAGGCTCAGACCGCGGCCATCTGCTTGGGAATCGAACGGTTGGTGTGGCTGATGCGGTTGTGCGCGTCCACGTAGACCATGGTCGGCAGGTAGTGCGCCAGCTCGGCTTCGCTCAACTGCGCGAACGCCGCGATGATGACCAGGTCGCCGGCCTGCGCACTGCGCGCGGCGCTGCCGTTGACCGAGATGATGCCGGAACCTTCCTCGGCGCGCAGCGCGTAGGTGACGAAACGCTGGCCGCTGTTGACGTTCCAGGCGTGGATCTGCTCGTACTCGCGGATACCCGAAGCATCCAGCAGCAAGCCGTCGATCGCGATCGAACCTTCGTAATGCAGCTCGGCATGGGTCACGGTCGCCCGGTGGATCTTGGCCTTGAGCATGTTCAGGTGCATGACGTTGTTTCCGGCAGGGACAGCCTGCGATGTGGACAATTATCGAGCCGATGACACTGCACCGCAACAATGGCGGAATCGCTGCCGATATGCGGGCGGTTCAATCGAACAACAAGTTGTCGATCAGGCGGGTGTTGCCCAGTCGCGCGGCAATCAACGCGACCAGGCCGTGGCGCTCGTCCGCGGCCGGCTCGGCCAGATCCTCGGCGCGGCGGATCACCACGTAATCGGGGGCGAACCCGGCACGCGCCAATCGCGCCGCGGCCGCCTGCTCGATCACCCGCCAGGCATGGCCCTTTTGCAGCAGGTCGCGCATCTTCAGCAAGCTGTCGTAGATCAACGGCGCCCGTGCCCGTTCCGCGGCGGACAGGTACTGGTTGCGCGAACTCAGCGCCAGGCCGTCGTCGGCACGCAGGGTCGGCGCCGCCATGACCTTCAGCGGCAACGACAGATCGCGCACCATCCGCTCGATCAGCTTCAGCTGCTGGAAATCCTTCTGTCCGAACACCGCCAGATCCGGCTGCACCAGGTTGAACAGCTTGCACACCACCGTGGCGACGCCGTCGAGATGCCCCGGCCGGTGCGCGCCCTCCAGCGTTTCGGTGATCACCGGTACGCGCAGGCTGATGCTGTGTTCGGCGCCGAACGGGTAGATCGTCGTCACGTCCGGGGCAAACAGCAGGTCGCAGTCCTGCTCGGCCAACGCGGCCTGGTCCTGCACCAGCGTGCGCGGGTAGCGTTCGAAATCCTCGTTGGGGCCGAACTGGGTGGGATTGACGAACACGCTCGCGACCACCCGGTCGGTACGCGCCCGCGCCAGCTTGATCAGCGACTGGTGGCCGGCATGCAGATTGCCCATGGTCGGCACGAAACCCACCGTCTGGCCCTTGCTGCGCCAGCCGCGGATCGCGGCGCGCAGGCCGGGAGCGTCTTGTACGGTTTGCATGGCGGTGCGCTCAGGCGAAACTGTGTTCGGCCGCCGGGAATGCGCCGCTGCGCACATCCTCGGCATAGGCCGCGATGGCCGCCGCCACCGAATCGCGGCCGGCCAGGAAATCCTTGCTGAACTTCGGCCGCTTGCCCGGCGTGATGCCGAGCATGTCGTGGATCACCAGCACCTGCCCGTCGCAATGCGGGCCGGCGCCGATGCCGATCACCGGAATCCCGACGGCCGCGGTCACCCGCCGGCCCAGTTCGACCGGCACCCCCTCGAGCACCAGCAAATCCGCACCGGCGGCCTGCACCGCCAGCGCCTCGTCCACGATGTGGTCGGCGGCGGCCTGCTCGCGCCCCTGGATACGGAAGCCGCCGAACTTGTGCACGGATTGCGGCGTCAGCCCCAGATGCGCACAGACCGGGATCGCCCGCGCGACCAGGGCGGCGATGGCCTCCAGGACATGCCCTGCCGCGCCCTCGATCTTCACCATCGCCGCGCCGCCTTCGCCCACCAGCCGCGCGCCGGCTTCCAGTGCGTGCGCGGCATCGCGGTCGGCCATGAACGGCAGGTCGGCCACCAGCAACGTCGCCGCCAACCCGCGGGCGACCGCGGCGGTGTGGTAGACCATGTGGTCGAGGGTCACCGGCAGCGTGCTGCGATGCCCCTGCACCACCATGCCGAGCGAATCGCCGACCAGCGCGACGTCGACGCCGGCCGCCTCCAGCTGCCAGGCGAAACTGGCATCGTAGGCGGTGAGCATGACGATACGCCGCCCCTGCGACTTCATTGCCTGCAGGCTCGGCACGGTAACCGGCTTGCGTTCGGGGACACTGGCGTTCAGCACGTACACGGCATTTCCTTTCGGTGATGGCGGGCGCACGATTATCCGGCGCTTGAGGAACCTGTCAGGCTGTTGGTCGGCCGGGCCGCGAATCCGCCCGTGCGAGGACAGCCGAATTCTCGCCTCGACCACCAACGGCTCGACAGACGCCTAGGATGGTGGCTCAGGGCAATCTTTCGCAACCGGCAAGATCAAGCCGGGCCAGCAACTGCGCCACCGTGCCGTACCCAGGCAGCTGCAGCGCGGGCGCAAGATCGTGCAACGGCAGCAGCACGAAGGCACGCTCGGCCATGCGCGGGTGCGGCAGGCTCAGTCGCCCATCGTCGAGCCTTACGCCATCGACGTGCAGCAGGTCCAGATCCAGCGTACGCGGACCGTTGCGCCCGGCCCGCGTGCGACCGGCCTTGCGCTCGATCTCCAGCAGCGCATCGAGCAGTCCGTGCGCGGACAAGCCGGTATCCAGCTCCACGGCGGCATTGATGAACGGCGGCTGTTCGAGCACGCCCCACGGCGGCGTGCGGTACAGGTGCGAGCGATGCAGCAGGCGGGTATCCGGCAATGCCGCCAGCGCCGCCATGGCGTCGAGCACCTGCTGCCGCGGATCGCCCAGATTGCTGCCCAGCGCGACGTAGGCCAGCGTCACGCGGAGCCCGATTTGCCGCCTGTGCGGCGCCGGCGCCGACGCGGGGGGGCGCTGCTCGCGGCCGCGATGTGATGATCGCTCGTCTTGCCGCCGCCACTGGCCGGCAACGCAGCCGCCAGCACGTCCTGCGGCAACTGCTGCGCATGCGCCCACCACAGGCCCAACTCGCGGACTGCGGGCGATTCGTCCGCCCGCAGCAGCAGGAAATCGAAAGCGGCGCGGAAGCGCGGATGCGCCATCAGGCGGAACACCCGCTTGCGCTGGATCTGCTCGAAGCGCGGCTGCAGCGACCAGATTTCCTCCATGGTGAAGGTGAACCGGCGCGGGATCGCCACCCGCTGGCACTGCTCGCCGACCACCTTGCCGGCGGCGTGCTCCCACGCTTCGTTGGCATCCATCCCCTGCCCGATCCAGTGTTGCGCCAGGTCGCGCACCTCGCCCCACAGCAGCACCGCGAACAGGAACGCCGGGGTGACCGACTTACCTTCGGCGATGCGCGCATCGGTGTTGGCCAGGCCTTGCTCGACCAGCGAACGCAGGCCGTCGTCGCCGCGCTCCAGCGCTCGCGCGGTCGCCGGAAACAGGAATTTCAGCAGCCCGCATTTTTCCAGCATGCGGAAACTCTTGAGCCCGTGGCCGCCGAAAAACATCTTCAGCGATTCGTCGAACAGGCGCGCCGGCGCCGCCTCGGCCAGCAACGGCCCGAGCGTCTGGAACGGCGCCATGGCTTCGGCGTCGATGCGCAATTCGAGCTTGGCCGCCAGTCGCGCGGCACGCAGCATGCGCACCGGATCCTCGCGATAGCGCGTGGCCGGATCGCCGATCAGCCGCAACATGCGGTCTTCGAGATCCTGCATGCCGCCGACATAGTCGCGTACCGAAAAATCGCTGATGTCGTAGTACATCGCGTTGACGCGGAAGTCGCGGCGCACCGCGTCCTCCTCGATCGTGCCCCAGATGTTGTCGCGCATGATGCGGCCGTCGACGATGTGGCGGTCGCCTTCGCCATCCTCCTCGCCGATACCGCGGAACGTCGCCACCTCGATGATTTCCGGGCCGAACACCACGTGCGCGAGGCGAAAGCGGCGGCCGATCAGGCGGCAGTTGCGGAACAGTTTTTTCACCTCGTCCGGGGTCGCGCTGGTGGCGATGTCGAAATCCTTCGGCTGCATGCCCAACAGCAGGTCGCGCACCGCGCCGCCGACCAGGTAGGCCGTGTAGCCGGCCTCGTTCAGCCGATACAGCACCCGCAGCGCCGCCTTGCTGATGTTCTTGCGCGAGATGATGTGCTGGTCGCGCGGAATGATCCGCAGCGCTGGCGTCATGTCGGTCCTTGCTTCGAGGTTCAAGCGGTCAGAATCCTTATGTGGGGCGCGATGGCCCTTGATTGCAGTCGGTCGTGGTGTCCGGCGCCACGGGTTGCCTGCCGGTACGGACTGTGCGAGCCCGGCCACGGCCTGTTTCGATCGGCGCAAGCCATCCATGCCCGGCATTGCCGCACGAAACAATTCCGTTATACTAGCGCGCCTCGCAGGATAACGCTCCCTTCGTCTAGTGGCCCAGGACACTGCCCTCTCAAGGCGGGAACACGAGTTCGAGTCTCGTAGGGAGCACCATTTGTTTGTGCGATCTTCCATGATCGCTGTTGTCAGGAAGGCCTCGGCAACCCCTCGTCCTTGCCATCGGCGAGACCCAAAGCGGCCATCCATGGCCGTACTCTTCATAAGAGCCTTCCGACCGCCTCCCCATACAGCTGAATCGCCTCCCATGACTTTTGTCGTCATCGATAACTGCATCAAGTGCAAATACACTGATTGCGTCGAGGTCTGCCCGGTCGACGCCTTCCATGAAGGCCCCAATTTCCTGGTGATCGATCCGGACGAGTGCATCGACTGCACCCTGTGCGAACCGGAGTGTCCGATCAACGCGATCTATCCCGAAGACGACGTTCCTGCCGGCCAGGAAAGCTTCGTGGCGCTGAACGCCGAACTGGCCAAGGGCTGGCCGGTGATCACCGAGCGCAAGGATGCTCCGTCCGACGCCAAGGACTGGGAAGGCAAGCCGGACAAGCTCAAGCTGTTGCAGCACTGACCGCATCCAACGATGCCAACGCAAACGCCGCCCCATGGGGCGGCGTTTGCGTGAGTGAAATGGACTGCCGGGGGGGCTGGAAACGTCCGCCGCGCTCAACCGCCCAGGCGCGATTTCAGCGTATCGATCACCTTGGCCACGGCAGCCGCGTTGCCCTGTGCCCGCACTTCGCTGCCATTCGTGCCGCTGCTGTCGATGCTGATCTGCACCTGGTGCGAAGCGCCGCCCGGCGCATTGGCGGAATCATGCCGGCCGAACCTGAACAGCCGGCCGAAGAAGCCCCTCTTCTTTTCCTGCACGGCAACGCCGGAAACGTTCAATGCGTAACTGTGCGCGGCATCGTCATGGCTGACGAGCTGCCCCAGGCTGCCGCCTTCCAGTATCTCGCCCACCCGGTGATACGTGCTGTCGACGCTGCCGGCCAGGATGAAACCGTCGGCGAGCTGGCCGGCCGCCTGACCCACGCTGGCGATGGTCCCGTTCGCCGTCGGATGGTTCGCGCCGGGGGGCGGGATCACCAGCGCATCGCTGGTCGCGGGCCGATCCATCTGCGGCGGAATCTCCAGCGGCGACTCCTGCTTGGCGGTGTTCCACGCCCTGTGCGAGCGGAACATGCCGCAGCCGGAAAGCAGCAAGCCGGCGAAGGCAAGCGCAGGCAGGGCCAGGAGGAACGAGGTTTTTTTCATGTAAGCAGATTCCGTGAGATAAATCGGGCAACCTTCAACCGGCTGCAGTCGCCAAGGATGCCAGACTGGACAACGCTTGGTGTAATCGGATGCGATCCGGACCGTCTTCCAGCTCGACCAGCGGCAACCGCGGCAGCGCCAGACCCAACCCCAGCGCAGGCAGTCCCGCCTTGACCGCGATCGGGTTCGGCGCACAGTCCAGCGCCTGCAGCAGCGGCCCGAGTTCGGCCCGGCAATGCGCCGCGGCAACCCGGTCGCCACCGGTGGCGGCATCGCACAGCCGGCGGAAAGCCTGCGGCACCAGATTGGCCACCACCGAGATCGTACCGGCCGCACCGGCCAGCATGGCCTCGCCGGCAGTGCCGTCGTCGCCGGACAGATAGACGAAATCCTCGCGCACAAGTTCCGCCAGGGCCCGAATCCGCTCATGATCGCCGCGCGCCTCCTTGATGCCGATGATCGCCGGATGTTCGCGCAACCGGGCCACGGTTGCCGGCAGCAGGTCGCAGCCGGTGCGGCCGGGCACGTTGTACAGCAGCAGCGGCAGGCCGCCGTGCTCGGCTATTTCCAGGTAATGCCGACGCAGGCCTTCCTGGGTCGGGCGCACGTAAAACGGAGCCACCACCAGCGCGGCGGCGGCACCCAGCGCCCGGGCACGGCGGGTCATGGCGACGGTCTTGGCGGTGCCCGCTTCGCCGGTACCGGCGAGCACCGGCACCCGGCCGGCGACCCGTTCAAGGGCGAACGCCAACAAGCGGTCGAACTCGTCGTGTTCGAGCATGTGGGCCTCGCCGGTCGAGCCGGCGACCACCAGCGCCTGCGTGCCGCCGGCCAGCTGGTAGTCCAGCAATCGGCCAAAGGCGGGCAGGTCGAGTGCGCCGTCGGCCGTGAACGGCGTCACCAGCGCGCAGATGCTTCCGCGAATGTTCAAGGCACGATTCCGCAACATGGCAAGCCGGTCATGTTACTTGCCGCCTTGGCGGACGGGCAAGTAGACTTGATTGGAGTAGTCTCATGCGTCCGCATTGCGCGCAAT
>JAGWMU010000037.1 GCA_028873095.1 Pseudomonadota bacterium
AAGTGAAACGCGCATGCGCCGATGGTAGTGTGGCTTTGCCATGCGAGAGTAGGTCACCGCCAGGGACCCATCCCAACGCCTTCCCCTTACCGGGAGGGCGTTTTTTTTGGGCGCCGCTCTACGCGGCGAGACCGCCCGCGGCGATTGCGGGTCATGTCCCGGTCTTGTTTGCTAACCTGCGCTCCGGTGCTCGATGAGCGAAACGGGCCATACGGGCCATGCACTCCATGCACACCGGGTACATTCTCGCGATCGACCAGGGCACCAGCAGCTCGCGTGCGATGCTGTTCGACCAATCCGGTCGCGTCGTGGGATCGGCGCAACGGGAGTTCCGCCAGATCTTTCCGCAGCCGGGCTGGGTGGAACACGATCCGCACGAGATCCTGTCGAGCGTGTTGGCGACGGTGGCCGAAGCGCTCGCCGGGGCCCATCTCGATGCCGCCCAGCTTGCGGGCATCGGCATTGCCAACCAGCGTGAAACCGCGGTGGTCTGGGATCGCCGCACCGGCGAGCCGGTCTACAACGCGATCGTCTGGCAATCGCGGCAGAGTGCGGCGATCTGCGAGCGGTTGGAAAAAGAGGGCTATGCGCCCCTGGTGCGCGCGAAGACCGGTTTGCTGATCGATGCCTATTTCTCCGGCAGCAAGATCCGCTGGATCCTGGATCACGTGGAAGGCGCCCGGGCTCGCGCGGAGCGCGGCGAGTTGCTGTTCGGCACGATCGACAGCTGGCTGGTCTGGAACCTCACCGATGGCAAGCTGCATGTCACCGACGTCAGCAATGCCGCGCGCACGCTGCTGTTCGATATCCACGCGCGGTGTTGGGACGACGAACTGCTGCGCATGCTGGAAATACCGCGCAGCATGTTGCCGCAGGTGCGCTCAAGCAGCGAGGTTTACGGCCATACCGCCACCTCGCGGTTTTTCGGTTGTGCGGTTCCGATTGGAGGCGTGGCGGGGGATCAGCAGGCGGCCTTGTTCGGTCAGGCCTGCTTTGCGCCGGGCATGGCCAAAAACACCTACGGCACCGGTTGTTTCATGCTGATGAACACCGGTTCGCAGGCCGTGCCCTCGCAGCATGGCCTGCTGACCACGATTGCCTGGGAGCTCGATGGTGTCGTCGAGTATGCGCTGGAAGGCAGCATCTTTGTCGCCGGCTCGGTAGTGCAGTGGCTGCGCGATGGCTTGCACATGCTGGAACAGGCGCGTGACTCGCAGGCGTGCGCCGAAAGCGTGCCTTCCAGCGAGGGGGTGTATCTGGTGCCGGCTTTCGTGGGACTGGGCGCGCCGTATTGGCGCAGCGACGTGCGCGGGGCAATGTTCGGCCTGTCGCGCGGCACGCGTAGGGAACACGTGGTCCGGGCCGCGCTGGAGTCGATGGCCTACCAGTCGCGCGACGTGCTGGGCGCGATGGAGGCCGATGCCGGCATTGCGCTGCTCGAGTTGCGTGCCGACGGTGGTGCGGTCGCGAACGATTTCCTGATGCAGTTCCAGAGCGACATGCTCGGCGTACCGGTCGTTTGTTCGCACGTAGCGGAAACCACCGCGTTGGGAGCGGCCTACCTGGCTGGACTCGCCGTCGGTTTCTGGCAGAGTCGCGCGCAGCTCGCGGGACTTTGGCAAAAAGGGGGCAGCTACCAGCCGAAAATGGACGACGCCATCCGTCAACGTCTGTATCGCGGCTGGCAGGACGCGGTGAATGCGACCATGGGGTTCCGCGTCGATTGAATGAAGCGGGCCGGGTCGGCCCTGAAGACGCGTCATGCGGACCGTCGGCGTTGCATTCAATCCAGCGCGTATCCGAACTGGTCGAGGAATTCGGCGGCAAACTCGGCGTAGCTGAAACGCTGGTTCTGGGTGCCCGGGTGCTCCACTTTCAGCGCACCCATCAGCGATGCCATGCGGCCCGCGGTGGGCCAGTCCCTGCCGCCCATGATGGCGAAGATAAGGCCCGCACGATAAGCGTCGCCGCAGCCGGTGGGATCGACGATCCGGTGCTCGCGCGCCGGCGGGATATGGTGCGTCTCGCTGCCGGCGTGGATAACCGAGCCACGCGGTCCATGGGTAATGATGTAGGCGGCGACCTTCTCGGCGATCTCGGCGGTGCTCCATTCGGTGCGCGCCTGCAGCAGCTGCGATTCGTAGTCGTTGACGATCACGTAAGTCGATTTTTCGATCATCGAACGGAATTCGGCGCCGCTGAACAACGGCATCGCCTGGCCCGGGTCGAAGATGAAAGGTGCGCCACGCGCGGCGAATTCATCCACATGCTGCAGCATCGCCTCGCGACCGTCCGGCGCGACGATGGCGAAATCGATCTGTGGAATGTCGCGCACGTGGTTTTCCTGCGCGCTGGACATCGCGCCAGGGTGGAAGGCGGTGATCTGGTTGTTGTCCAGATCCGTGGTGATGAAACACTGCGGCGTGAACTGGTCGTCGAACTGGCGCACGCCGTCGAGCCGGATGCCGCACTGCTCCAGGTGCTTGCGGTAGGGCGCGAAGTCCTGGCCGACGGCCGCCACCGGCAACGGGTCGCCGCCGAGCAACTTGAGGTTGTAGGCGATATTGCCGGCGCAGCCGCCGAATTCGCGGCGCATCGCGGGGACCAGGAACGACACGTTCAGGATGTGCATCTGGTCCGGCAGGATGTGATTCTTGAACTGGTCCTGAAACACCATGATGGTGTCGTAGGCCAGCGATCCGCAGATGACGGCAGGCATGGTGTGCGGGAGTCCCGGGTGGTCTGGTGAAATGGCCTGGACCCGGACGGCTGGGAGCCGGAACGGGTATCGCGGCCAAAGATGTGGATCGTACCGCCATCTGTACGGCGTGGCGACTCCGTGCGCGGGGAAAGGCGGGCAGGCACGCCGCAGAAATGCGTTTATGGTGGTGTTGCCAAAGGATTTATTAACGCCGGCGCCCTTGCGCATGCAGGGGCTGCTGACTAGACTGGCGAGCTTGCTTTCAAGCCAAGCCGACCCACGGCGGACCCATGTTCAAGAAGTTTCGCGGGATCTTTTCCAACGACATCTCGATCGACCTCGGCACGGCCAATACGCTGATCTATGTGCGTGGCCAGGGCATCGTCCTGAACGAGCCGTCGGTGGTGGCGATCCGCCAGGACCGCGGCCCGGGCGGCCCCCGCACCATCGCGGCGGTCGGCACGGAGGCCAAGCGCATGCTCGGCCGCACGCCGGGCAACATCGCCACGGTGCGTCCAATGAAGGACGGCGTGATCGCCGACTTCACCATGACCGAGGCGATGCTGCAGCATTTCATCAAGAAGGTGCACAAGTCCCGGTTCCTGCGGCCCAGCCCCCGCGTGCTGGTCTGCGTGCCATGCGGATCGACCCAGGTCGAACGTCGCGCGATCAAGGAATCGGCCGAAGGCGCAGGCGCGCGCGACGTCTTCCTGATCGAGGAGCCGATGGCCGCCGCGATCGGCGCCGGCATCCCGGTGCACGAGGCGCGCGGGGCGATGGTGCTGGACATCGGCGGCGGCACCTCGGAAGTGGCGGTGATCTCGCTCAACGGCATCGTCTATTCGCAGTCAGCACGTGTGGGCGGCGACCGCTTCGACGAGGCGATCATCAATTACGTGCGGCGCAATCACGGCACCCTGATCGGCGAATCCACGGCCGAACGGATCAAGGTGGAAATCGGCTGTGCGTTCCCGCAGTCCGACGTGAAGGAAATGCAGATCTCCGGCCGCAACCTGGCCGAAGGCGTGCCGCGCATGTTCACGATCAATTCCAACGAAATCCTGGAGGCGCTGCACGAGCCGCTCGCCGGCATCGTGGCCGCCGTGAAGTCGGCGCTGGAGCAGACGCCGCCGGAATTGTGCTCGGACGTCGCCGAGCGCGGCATCGTGCTGACCGGCGGCGGTGCCTTGCTGCGCGATCTGGATCGGCTGATTTCCGAGGAAACCGGCCTGCACGTGCAGGTGGCAGACGATCCGCTGACCTGTGTGGCGCGCGGTGGCGGCAAGGCACTGGAGTTGATCGATCAGCATGGCAGCGACTTCTTTTCGCCCGAATAACAAGACGTAACCCGAGGGTCGTCCATGGCGCGCACACGCGACGAATCCTCGCCTCTGTTCGCCGGCAATGCTGCGGGCACGCTGCGGCTGATCGTTTACCTCGGGCTGGCCATGGTGCTGATGGTGCTCGATCAGCGCAATGGCTGGTTGTGGCGCCTGCGCTTCAGCGCGGCGGCGGTCGTGGAGCCGGTCTATCGGCTGGCCGGGTTGCCGGCCGTGGGCATCCACATGCTGAGTACGGCCTTTGGCGATCGCCGGCAGCTGACCGAGCAGAACCAGCGCCTGCGCGAGGACCTGCTGCTGGCCAATGCCCGGCTCAACCAGATGGCGGCCGTCGCCGAACAGAACCAGCGGCTGAAGCAATTGCTCGATACCCGTCGCAGCCTCAAGCTGAAAGTGCAGTTGGCGCGGGTCATCGGCGTGGACCTGGGCGCATACCGCTATCGGTTGACCCTGAACGTCGGTGCCCGCGACGGCGTCAAGCCGGGTCAGCCGGTGATCGACGCGCACGGCGTGATGGGACAGGTCAGGGAGGTGCTGCCAACCACGTCGGTGGTGATGCTGCTGACCGATCCGGCGCACGCGATTCCGGTGGTGATCGCGCGCTCCGGGCTGCGCACGGTGGCCTATGGTTCGCGCGACGGCGTGCAACTGACGCTGCCGGACATTCCGCTGGCGGCAGACGTGCGCGTCGGCGACCAGCTGTTGACCTCCGGCGTGGGCGGGCGCTTTCCACCGGGGTTCCCGGTCGGGGAAATCCGCACCGTGGCCACCGCCGCCAGCGGCATGTTCATGGTGGCGCAGGCGCGGCCGGCCGCGGATCTCGATCGCAGCGACGAGGTGTTGCTGCTGCACGATCAGGCCGAGCCCGATGGACCGCCGACGCTGTTGCCGTCGATGGGACCTCCCGGTGACCTGGCGCCAGCCGGGCCCAACAAGCCGGCGGCCCATGCCGGTCGCACAGTTGCGCCAGCGGCCGCGCCGGCACATCCGGCCACGCCCGGCGGCGCAGCGCGATGAATCGACAGCGACTGGGCTCATGGCTGTTTTTCGGCACGCTGGTGTCCGCACTGTTGCTGATGCTGGTGCCGTTGCCGCTAGTGCTGGAGCCGTTCAAGCCGTATTGGCCCGCCTTGTGCCTGCTGTACTGGTCGCTGGAGTCGGAAAATCGGGTCACCCTGGGCCTGGCATTTTCGATGGGGATCGGTGCGGACCTGCTCAACGGCGTGATGCTGGGCGAACAGGCGCTGCGGCTGTGCGCGCTGGTTTTCATCGCACTGCGTTTTCGCTCGCGGCTGCGCTTTTTCCCGATGTGGCAGCAGTCCCTGGCCGTCCTGGTGCTGCTGTTGAACGACCGCTTCCTGCTGCTGATCGTGCGCGTGGTGGCCGGTGGAGCGTTGCCGCCGGGCAGCTGGTGGATCTCGCCGTTCGTCGGCGCCGCACTCTGGCCGTTCCTGTTCCTGCTGTTCGACGATCTGCGCGCGCGCCTGCGCATCCAGTAACCGATGAAGATCCGGCGATCGATCAAGGACAACCGCGGCGAGGGCGAACTGTTCCGCCGCCGCGCGTTGACGGGATTCGTGTTGATCCTGCTGGGCCTGTCGATGCTGATCGGCCGCTTCGTGTTCCTGCAGGTGATGCGCCACGACGAATTCGTCACCCGCGCGCAGAACAACCGGGTCAAGCCGCGTGCGCTGCCGCCGGCCCGCGGGCTTATCTACGACCGCAACGGCGTGCTGCTGGCCGACAACGTGCCGGCGTTCCGGCTCGAGGTCGTGCCCGAGCAGGTGAAGGACATGTCCGCCATGCTGGCGAGACTGGGCAAGGTGGTGCCGCTGGGCCGGGACGACCTGGACGCATTCAGGAAGTTGCTCGCCCAGAGTCAGCGCTTCGAGAGCGTGCCTTTGAAGATGCACCTGACCGAAGACGAGATCGACCGTTTCGAGGTGAACCGCTGGCGTTTCCCCGGCGTGGACGTGGTGCCCTACCTGATCCGCCGCTATCCGTTCGGCAAACTTTTCGCGCATGTGATCGGCTACGTCGGTCGCATCGACGCCGACGACCTGCAGCAGCTCGATCCGGTGCGCTACAAGGGCACCAGCCACATCGGCCGCAGCGGTCTGGAGCGGTCCTATGAAGATGTGTTGCACGGCACGCCGGGCTACGAACTGATCGAAGTGAATGCCGACGGGCGCACCCAGCGCGTGCTGGAGACGCATCCGCCGACGCCGGGCAGGAACCTGTACCTGAGCATCGACGTACGCCTGCAGAAGGCCGCCGAGGCGGCCTTCGAGGGCCGGCCGGGCGCGGCGGTGGCGATCGATCCGCGCAATGGCCAGGTGCTGGCGATGGTCAGTGTGCCGAGCTTCGATCCCAACCTGTTCGTCAACGGCATCAGCCAGACCGATTACAGCGCGCTGACGGGCGATCCGGACAAGCCGCTGTACAACCGTGCGTTGCGCGGCGTGTATCCGCCCGGTTCCACGGTGAAGCCGCTGATCGGCCTGGGCGGGTTGGAAATGGGCCTGCGCACGCCGCAGGACACCGTGCTTTCCACCGGCGTGTTCTATATTCCCGGTCAGTCGCGCGGTTACCGTGACGACGTGCGCGGCGGCGTCGGGCGGGTCGACCTGGTACAGGCGATCGAGCAGTCGGTCAACACCTACTTCTACAAGCTCGCACTCGACATGGGCATCGACCGTTTCAGCGCGTGGATGGGGAAGTTCGGTTTCGGTCGCCCCACCGGTATCGACCTGATGGGCGAATCGTCCGGCGTGCTGCCGTCGCGCGAGTGGAAGACGGCGCGCCTGAGGCAGCCGTGGTACCCGGGCGAGACCGTGATCGCCGGCATCGGCCAAGGGTACTGGGCGGTTACGCCGATTCAGCTGGTGCACGCGATCGCCACCTTCGCCGGACACGGCGTAGCGTATGCGCCACGGCTGGTGATGGCGACCCAGGCCGGCATGGGTGCGCCACTCAAGCTGCTGTCCAATCCCCCCAGCGGACCGTCGCTGATCCGCAACCCGGCAGACTGGGACGTGATCAACGAGGGCATGCAGATGGTGATCTACGGCGCCAAGGGCACGGGCTATGGGCTGGCGAAAGGCTTCCCCTACACGATTGCCGGCAAGAGCGGTACGGCCGAACGTTTTTCGCGGACCACCTCGGCCTACAACAACGACAAGAACACTGCCTATCTGGCCAGCCGCCATCGCGCCTGGTTCGTCGCCTATGCGCCGGCGGACCATCCGCAGGTTGCGGTGGCGGCGCTGCTGGAGTCCGGTGCGTGGGGCGCCTCCGATGCCGGTCCGATCGTGCGCAAGATTCTCGATGCGTGGCTGGCCGCCCATGGTGGAACGATTCCGGGGGAGGAGAGATTGCCGTCATCGAGCGCCTCGACGGCTTTGGCCGCCACGGCTGGCGAGCCCGGGAAATCCCCGGCGTCCGCGTCGACTGGAGCCACGCCTTGATCGCCGCGCTGTACATGCGCTGGCGCCGCTTCCTCCGGCGCGTGATGACGCGGCCGCGGATCGACATGCCGCTGGCGATCGGCCTGCTGGTGCTGGCGCTGGTCGGGCTGGTCACGCTTTACAGCGCGGGCAACGGCAACCTCGCCCTGGTCGGCGGCCAGGCCGCTCGCTTCGTGCTGGGCGGCGCGCTGCTGCTGTTGCTCTCGCGGATCCCGCCGTCGGTGTTGCGCAGCTGGACGCCGTGGCTGTACGCCGGCAGTACGGCACTGCTGGTGCTGGTCGCGGTGCTGGGCGAGGGACGCGGTGCCGATCGCTGGCTGAATCTCGGCGTGATGCGTTTTCAGCCCTCCGAGCTGCTCAAGTTGACGATGCCGATGATGGTTGCCTGGTACCTGCACCCGCGCCAGCTGCCGCCGAGCTGGAAGGACATGGCGGTGGTCGCCGCGCTGATCGCGGCGCCGGTCGGCCTGATCGCCAAGCAGCCGGACCTGGGTACCGCCGTGCTGGTGGCGGCGGCCGGCGTGTTCGCGCTGTTCCTGGCCGGCATGGCGTGGTGGCGCATCGCGGTATTGGCCGGTGCGGTGGCCGGCATGATCCCGATGGCCTGGCACATGCTGCATCAGTACCAGCGCGACCGCATCCTGACCCTGCTCAACCCGGAATCCGATCCGCTGGGCAACGGCTGGCACATCATCCAGTCGCAGATCGCGGTGGGTTCCGGCGGCATCTTCGGCAAGGGTTGGCTGCACAGCACGCAGTCGCGGCTGGACTTCCTGCCCGAGCACACCACCGACTTCATCTTTGCGGTGTTTTCCGAGGAGTTCGGGCTGGTCGGCGTGACCGCGTTGATCGTGCTGTACGCCTTCATCATCGGCCGCTGCCTGTGGATCGCGATGGAAGCGCGCGACACCTATTCGCGCCTGCTCGCCGGAGCGATCGGCATGGGATTCTTCGTCTACGTGTTCGTCAACGGCGGCATGGTCGCGGGCATGCTGCCGGTGGTCGGCGTGCCATTGCCGCTGATCAGCTACGGCGGTACCTCGGCGGTGTCGCTGCTGGTCGGTTTCGGCGTGCTGATGTCGATCCATGCCCATCGCAAGATGCACCACTGAATGCTGCATCGGCCGGCATGCCGGCCATGGCCGACGCCGGGCGTGGCCGGCGGGGCATGCGTGTTAGGCTTTCGCCGCCACCGTTTCCCGCACGTGAAGCCTTCGATGACAGCCACCGCCATGCCACGTCCGGTCCGTTACGTCGCCATCCTCGGCATGCTGCTGATCGCCGCGTGGGCACCGGTTCTGGCAGCGACGCACCCCGGCCAGGCCGAGCTGGTGCGCGAAGTGGCGCGGGCCACCGGCAAGGATCCGGCGGCACTGAATGCGCTGCTCGACAGCGCGAAAGTGCAGCAGGGCATCCTCGATGCGATCGACCGGCCGGCCGAGAGCAAGCCGTGGAAGGATTACCGGCCGATCTTCCTTACCGGCGAGCGCGTCGATGAAGGCATCGCGTTCTATCGCCAGCACCGCGCATTGCTGGACCAGGTCGGCCGGCAGTACGGCGTGGAACCGGCATACATCGTCGCGATCCTCGGCGTGGAGACCAACTACGGCCGGAACACCGGCAACTATCGGGTGCTCGACGCGCTGGTGACGCTGGGTTTGCACTACCCGCCGCGGGCGAAATTTTTCCGCGAGCAGCTGAAGACGCTGCTGGAACTGCCGGACAGCCGGCTGGGCGGTCCGCTGGATACGCTCACTGGTTCGTATGCCGGCGCGCAGGGCTGGGGCCAGTTCATGCCGTCGAGCATCCGCGATTTTGCGGTGGACGAGGACGGCGATGGCCGCATCGACCTCAAGAACTCGTTGCCGGACATCTTCGCCAGCGTGGCGAACTACCTGGCCGGGCACGGCTGGGTCCGGGGCGGCCCGGTGGCGGCGCGGGCGCAGCCCGATGCGGCGGCAAAGCCGATCTCGGTGCCGGATGCCGCCCCGCAGTGGCCGCTGGAGCAGCTTGAGGCCTGGGGCTATGCCCCGCTGCAGACCCTGTCGCCCGCACAGCCCAGCAGCCTGTTGACGCTGCAGGGCGCGAACGGGCCGGAGTACTGGTTCACCTTCCAGAATTTTTATGTCATCACCCATTACAACCGCAGCCCGTTGTATGCGATGGCGGTCGACCAGCTGGCGCAAGCCATCGCTGCCGGAGCGCGTCAGGCGGACGTTGCCCAGGCGGATATCGGCCGATGAAATGGGCCGCCGCAGCGGCAGTGCTGGCCGCGGCGTTGCTGCTGGCGGGTTGCGGCGCTTCCCGGCCGCGGCCGACGCGGGGGGGCTGGCACGGCGCCAGTGTCCCCGCGGGTACGGGCGGTGGCGCCAGCCCGCGGTTCCACGACGACATCAGCAAGCCGCAGGACAGCCGGTATCGCGACAGCACGGACAGCGTGCCCGGCGGGTCGCCGCCCGATCTGGGCAAGCTGGCCGAGCCGATACCCCGCAACGAGCCGCGTTCGCTGTACGGCAACAAGTCGCCTTACACCGTGCGCGGACACACCTATCACGTGCTGCCCAGCGCGCGCGGGTATGACGAGCGCGGGCTGGCTTCCTATTACGGCAACAAGTTCCAGGGCTACAAGACGTCCGATCTCGAAAATTACGACATGTATGCCTACTCCGCGGCCAGCAAGACGCTGCCGCTGCCCAGCTACGCCCGCGTCACCAACCTGGACAACGGCAAAAGCGTGACCGTGCGGGTCAACGATCGCGGCCCGTTCCATCGTGGCCGGATCATCGATCTTTCGTATGCGGCCGCGGTGAAGATCGGCATCTGGCCCAAGGGCATCGGCCGGGTCGAGGTGCAGGGCATCGATCCCGACCAGGGCGCCGGGGAACTGCCGCCGCCGCCGGCGGTCACAGCCGCACATTCGGGAATCTATCTGCAAGTCGGCGCGTTTTCCAACGCGGACAATGCCGATCTGTTGGTGCGGCGCCTGCGTCGCGCCAACATCGCGCCGGTTTCGCAGACGGAATCCGTGATCAACGGTCGCCATGTCCATCGGGTGCGGGTCGGGCCGCTGCCCGGCCTTGAACGGGCCGACCAGGTCAGCGTCCGGATCGAGAATATGGGTCTGCCTCGCCCCCAGGTCGCGGTAGACTGAGCGGTATTTACCATGCACGTGCCCATGCTTGCCGGGCGCCCGAAAACTGGACTGAAGATCACGATGAAACCTCTCCGCCGCATGCTGATTTCCCTGACGGCCGCCGCGTTGCTGCTCGGTATGGCCGTCGCCCAGACGCCGCCGCATCCCATGCCGGTACCGCGTCCGGTGCTGCCCGAGGCGCCGGTGCCGCCGCCGCCGGTGGTGGACGGCGAAAGCTGGGTCCTGATGGATTACGCCACCGGCCAGATAATCGCCTCGAAGAACCCCGACGAACACCGCGCGCCGGCCTCGCTGACCAAGGTGATGACCGACTACGTGGTCTCGGCCGAGATCGCCGCCGGCCGCATCCACCCGGACGACATGGTGACCATCAGCGAGCACGCCTGGCGTGCCGGTGGCGCCGGCACCGACGGCTCCACCAGCTTCCTCAAGCTGGGCAGCCAGGTGAAGCTGGAGGACCTGCTGAAGGGCATGATCGTGCAGTCCGGCAACGATGCGGCGATCGCGCTGGCCGAGCACACCGCGGGTACCGAGCAGTCCTTCGTGGGCCTGATGAACGCCTATGCCGAGCAGTTGGGGATGGCCGACACGCATTATTCGGACGCCTCGGGCTACCCGGTCGACGACCATTACTCGTCGGCGCGCGACATCGCCACCCTCACTCGCGCGCTGATCCACAACTTCCCGGACGACTACGCGGTTTCCAAGATCAAGCAGATCACCCTGAACGGCATTACCCAGCCGAATCGCAACACGCTGCTGTGGCGCGATCCCTCGGTGGACGGCGTGAAGACCGGCTATACCGCGGCGGCCGGCTACTGCATGGACGCCTCGGCGCGGCAGGGCAACGAGCGCATGATCGCGGTGGTGATGGGCGCCAGCAGCGAGCAGGCGCGCGCCGACTCGGCGATGGCCCTGCTCAACTACGGCTTCCGCTTCTACGAGACGCACAAGCTGTATCAGGCCGGCAAGCCGCTGGCCACGCCGCGGCTGTGGAAGGGCGAGGCCGACCAGTTGCCGATCGGCGTGGCCGAGGACGTGCTGGTGACCGTGAAGGTCGGCCAGTACGACAAGCTCAAGGCCGCCATGGACATCCCCGCCACCCTGATCGCCCCGTTCAAGAAGGGCCAGCAGGTGGGTACGCTGCGCGTCACCCTGGCCGGCCAGCCGGTGCAGGCGGTGCCCCTGATCGCGTTGAGCGATGCGCCGCCGGGCGGTTTCTTCTCGCGCCTGTGGGACAGCATCCTGCTGTGGTTCCACACCGACAAGGGCACCACGGAACAGGCCGCGGGCGCCAGCTGATGCAGCCGATCGACTTCAGCAAGGCGAAGCAGGACGGCAAGGGTTTCCAGTTCCCGGGCGAATTCGAGATCACCGCGGTGGGCAACGCCAGCGCGAACCTGCCTAGCCATGTGCCGCAACTGCTGGAGCGCGCCGGCCTGCGCGTGTTGCACGAAAGCGTGCGCCATCGGCATTCCGGCGCCGGCAATTTCGTCTCGGTCACGGTGAGCTTTCGCTGCGAGAACCGCGAGCAGTACGAGGCGGCGCATGCCGCGCTGCGCGAGAGCCCGGATATTCGTTATACGCTGTGAGAAAAACGGGAGCGGGGACAGGAAATCCTCGTGGACCCGGCCTCTTTCCCGTTCCCCGTTCCCCGGGCTCAATCATGTCGTTGCCGCTGAAAATCCGCCGCCTGGGTCGCCAACCGTACGAGCCGACGTGGCGGGCGATGAGCGCCTTCACCGACAACCGGGTGGCGGACACGGCCGACGAGCTGTGGCTGCTGGAACACGACCCGGTGTTCACGCTCGGCCAGGCCGGCAAGATGGAACACGTGCTGATGCCGGGCGACATCCCGGTGGTGCCGGTGGATCGCGGCGGCCAGGTGACCTACCACGGCCCGGGCCAGATCGTCGCCTACCCGCTGATCGACCTGCGCCGGCTCGGCGTGGGGGTGCGCGAGCTGGTCGACAGGATCGAGCAATCCATCATCGATACGCTGCGGCACTGGCAGATCGTCGCGGCGCGGCGCGAGGGGGCGCCGGGAGTCTACGTCGATGCCGCCAAGATCGCCGCGCTGGGCCTGCGCGTGCGGCGCGGTTGCAGCTTTCACGGGCTGGCCTTCAACGTGGCGATGGACCTGGAGCCGTTCCGGCGCATCAACCCTTGCGGTTACAAGGGTTTGGCGGTCACGCAGGTGCTAGACTTGGGCGGTCCGGCGCAGCTGGCCGCTGTCGAGGATGTGCTGATCGGCGAATTCTGCCGCCAGTTCGGTTTCACGGCAGAGCCGGCCGCCCCTTTTCTTCCCGAACTCCCCGCTCGCGTAGCGGTCTAGGTTGTTGCAGATGAGCGAAACCCATCCATCTTCCAGAGCCATTCCGATCAGCGTGGTGACCGGCGCGCCCGCCGAAAAGCAGCTGGGCAACGACAAGATCGCGCGCAACCGCGCCAGCTTCGACACCGACGTGCCGACGCTGCGCAAGCCGTCCTGGATTCGCGTGCGGCTGCCCCAGGGCAACGCCGTGCAGCAGCTGAAATCGCGCCTGCGCGACAGTTCGCTGGTCACGGTGTGCGAGGAAGCCTCGTGCCCGAACATCCACGAATGCTTCAGCAAGGGCACCGCCACGTTCATGATCCTCGGCGAGGTGTGCACCCGGCGCTGTTCGTTCTGCGACGTGGCGCACGGCCGCCCGCTGCCGCCGGATCCGCAGGAGCCGGCACGGCTGGCCGAGACGATCCGCGACATGCGCCTGCGCTACGTGGTGATCACCTCGGTCGATCGCGACGATCTGCGCGATGGCGGCGCCGAGCATTTCGCCAGCTGCATCCGCGCGGTGCGCCATGCCAGTCCGCGGATCCGGATCGAGATCCTCACACCCGACTTCCGCGGCAAGGGCCGCATGGAACGCGCGCTCGAGGTATTGCAGGAGTTCCCGCCGGACATCTTCAACCACAATCTGGAAACCGTGCCGCACCTGTACCGCGAAGTGCGTCCCGGCGCCGATTATCAGTGGTCGCTGGACCTGCTCAAGCGCTTCAAGGCGCAGCATCCGGAAGTGCCGACCAAGTCCGGCATCATGCTGGGTCTGGGCGAGACCATGGAGCAGGTGCTGGAGACGATGCGCGACCTGCGCGCGCATGACGTCGAGATGATCACCATCGGCCAGTATCTGCAGCCCACGCCGCACCACCATCCGGTGGTGCGCTACTGGACGCCCGAAGAATTCGATGCGCTGCGCGTGGCCGGCGAGGCGATGGGGTTCCATCACGTCGCTTCGGGCCCGCTGGTGCGTTCGTCCTATCACGCCGACCTGCAGGCCCATGCGGCCGGCGTCACCGAGTCAACCTGAGAGAATCCATGAAATTCCGTCACCTGCTGGCCCTGCTGCTTGCTTTCACCTTCGCCGGCGTCCATGCGCAGTCGGCAGCCGACCTCGGAGCCAACGACCATCATCGCAAGGCAGCGGTGTGGCCGCTCGTGCCGACCGCCACCGAGGCGCAGGCGGCGCAGCTGTCGGCGCGCTTCCTGACCCGCTTCCACTACGACGCGAAGCCGCTCGACGATGCGATGTCGGCGCGCATCTACGACGACTACTTCAAGCTGCTCGACAGCCAGAAGGTGTTCTTCACCCAGGCCGACATGGACAAGTTCGCGCCGCTCAGGACCAAGTTCGACGACGCGATCTGGAACGAGGATCTGTCCGGTCCGTTCGCGATCTTCAACCTCTACGTGCAGCATGCGGTCGAACGCATGAACTACGCCCGCAGCCTGTTGAAGAAAGGTTTCGACTTTTCCGCCGACCTGAACTACACGTTCGACCGCAAGCACGCCAAGTGGCCGAAGGACCAGGCCGAGCTGGACACGCTGTGGCGCGAACGCACCATGAACGACTGGCTGCGCCTGAAGCTGGCCGGCAAGGACGATGCGGAAATCCGCAAGATCCTCGAGAAGCGCTACTCCAGCTACATAGATCGCGTGAAGCAACTCGACTCCGAGGATGCGTTCCAGACCTTCATGACGGCCTATGCCGAAACCACCGATCCGCACACCGACTATCTCGGTCCGCGCCAGGCGGAGAATTTCGACATTGCCATGAAGCTCTCGCTGGAAGGCATCGGCGCCGTCCTGCAGACGCGCGACGAATACACCCTGGTGCGCGAGCTGGTGCCGGCCGGCCCGGCCGCGAATTCCGGCAAGATCCACGTGGGCGACCGCATCGTGGGCGTCGGGCAAGGCGCCCACGGCCCGATTGCCGATGTGGTCGGCTGGCGGGTGGACGATGTCGTCAACCTGATCCGCGGCAAGAAGGACACCGTCGTGCGCCTGGAGATCCTGCCGGGCGAATCGGGCCTCGACGGCAAGCACGAGATCGTCACCCTGGTGCGCAAGAAGATCAGCATCGAGGACCAGGCGGCCAAGAAGAAGATCATCACGGTCAAGGACGGCGACGTCACCCGCAAGATCGGCGTGATCGAGCTGCCCACGTTCTACTCCGACTTCGGCGCGCGCAGCAAAGGCGACAAGAATTTCAAGAGCGCCACCCGCGATGTCGCCAAGCTGCTGGGCGAGCTCAAGCTTGCCGGCGTGCAGGGCGTGATCGTGGATCTGCGCAACAACGGCGGCGGCTCGCTGGCCGAGGCCAATTCGATGACGGGGCTGTTCATCGACAAGGGACCGGTGGTGCAGGTCCGCGACGCCAGCGGCCACGTGGAGGTGGAGGGCGACGACGATCCGGGCATGGCCTGGAGCGGCCCCATGGCGGTGCTGGTCAACCGCGGTTCCGCCTCGGCATCGGAGATCTTCACCGCGGCAATCCAGGATTACCATCGCGGGCTGGTCATCGGCGAGCCGACCTTCGGCAAGGGCACCGTGCAGAACCTGGTCGATCTCGACCGCTACACCCAGGGCGGCAACGGCAAGCCGCAGTTCGGCGAATTGAAGATGACCATCGCCGAATTCTTCCGCATCAACGGCGGCTCCACCCAGCTCAAGGGCGTGACGCCGGACATCGAATTTCCGAAGAGCGGCGACGACAAGGATTTCGGCGAATCCACCTACGACAATGCCTTGCCCTGGACCCAGATCGCGCCGGCGGACTACAAGCCGGTGGCCGACCTCGAGGCATACCTGCCGCAGCTGCGGGCGATGCACGACGCGCGCGTGGCCAAGTCCCCGGCGTGGAAACTGATGCTCGACGAGCTGGCGCAGTCCAAGCTCATGCGCGACAAGACCTCGATCTCGCTCAACTTCGCCACGCGCGAAGCCGAGCGCAAGCAGCAGGATGCGATCCAGGCGGCGTTCCGCGCCCGGCACAAGGCGATCGACGGCACGGATGCGCTGCTCAGCGACGAGGACAAGGTCATGGATGACGGCCTCAACGCGGACGAGCGCAGCCTGAAGATCGAACTGAAGCTGGAGAAAGAGGCCAAGAAGGCCAAGGACGTGGAGCTCGACGAAACCGCGCACATCCTGTTCGATGCGGTCGGCATGATCAAGGCCGACCCCAAGCTGGCCAGCGAGGTGTTGCCTTATGGCGGCAAGGAGACCGCGGCGGTCGCCGTCTCCGCGCCGGCTGCCGCGGCGCCGCCTGCGCATTGATCGCGGGTCGACGGAGCCACGAAAAAGGCAGCGCCCCGGCGCTGCCTTTTTCGTGGCCGTCCATGGCCCGCGCGCGGGATCGCCGCAGCCCACGGCGGGGTGCGGCCCGATTCCGCCGGCTTGCCCTTCCGGCCACGGGTGCCGCCGGGGGCGATGGCCGGGCGAATGGCTTCAGCTCTTCACGGGCGGAATTTCGCAGGAGCGGTTGAAGTCGCCGATCGCCTCGACAAGATCGGTGACGGCCGCGCGTTCCGCCTCGCTGAGGTCGGGATGCCAGCTGTCCAGGATCAGCACCACCCGCACCTGGTCGCTGCGGTTCCATGCCTCGTGCTCGTAGGTATCGTCGAAGGTCACGCACTGGCCCTTCCGCCAGGCATGCTCCTCGCCGCCCACGCGGATCGCGCAATCGGGCGGAATGATCAGCGGCAGATGGGTCACCAGGCGCGTGTTGGTGACCCCGGTATGCGGCAGGATGTGCGTGCCGGGCGTGAGTATCGAGAACAGGGATTCGGGCGCATGGTCACGGATGCGCACCAGCGGCAGCGCATCGAGCAGGGCCGCGGTCTGCGGGCAGCTCGCACAGTGTCCATCGTGGCGCCGGCCATGGCGATGGAAGAAATACGCGTCCCAGGCGGGATCCTGGTCGCTGGATGAGCGCAGCATTTCCTTGCTGGCCTGCGCGGGTATCTGCCCGAGGAAGGCCTCCAACTGCTGCCCTTGCGCCAGCACACCGAGCAGTTCTTCGCATACCGTTGCGGTCGCCGCCTCCAGTTTTTCCAGCCACGGGAAATGCCTGCGCGGGTAGTACGGTTGGCTCGCGATGCCGGGAAAATACAGGAATTTCGGCTTCTGCCGCGGATCGGGGATGTTCGCCGGCTGGTCGGAAAAATAGATCGCCAGGCAGTGCTCCACCCGAACCAGTTCGGAGCTGCCGTAGCGTTCGCGCAGCGGGTCCAGCACCCCGCGAAACAGTTGGCGTCGGCCCCGGTTGACGTAGTTCACGGCGTACTTCACGGCTTCGCGCAGGCCCGGCGCGGTGGTGGCATCGTCCTGCCAGCGGCCCAGCGACCGCGCAGTCTCGATGGCCATGGCGTAGGCCTTGAGTGCCTCCTGCGGCTGGCCCATCTGTTCCAGCGCCATGCCCAGCTGCAGGCGTGCCACGAAGATGCGCGGTGCCAGCGCAAGTCCGCGCCGGAAGTTGGCGACGGCGCCGCTGAAGTCCTCCACGGCCACCTGTGCATTGGCCAGTTGCACCCACGCCGCCGGGTCGTCGCGGGTCACCTCGACGGCGACCCGCAAGCGCCCGATCGCCGCCGCATGCTCGCCTCGTGCGGCCTGGCGGCTCGCCACGAAGCGCAGCGCCTCGACATCCTGCGGCTGCCGTTCGAGCAGGCGCAGGAAAGACCGCTCGGCCGCGTCCAGCGCGCCTTGTTGCACCTGTTGCCGCGCGATCGCGCGGCAGGTATCCGGAGCCTGGTCGGATGGGCTGCTCATCGTCGCGCCGTCGTCCTGCATGGCAAGGGGGGGTTCCCCCGAGTCCCGTCGGCGGAACAGCGCGTGGCGAGCATGTGCACGCGGACCCGCCGGACCGGCCGGCAGCGGACCGCCGGCATGTTCGGGTCAAGGTCGCGGGCCGGCTCGCGCATCAGCCGGTGTAGCCGAACCGTTGCATCGTCGGGCGCAACACCGGCAGCACGGGCTCGAACATGGCGCGGTGGGCCTGCCAGCGATCGACCGCCTTGCGGTTGATGGCCTGGGTGACCTGGGCGTAACTCGGCGTGCTGATGAAGCCCTTGCCGCTGGCATGCTCCGCAAACCGGGCCATGGGCGAGGGATCCGCAAGGTCGAGGAAGCTGCCGAGCCTGGCCAGGTTCGCGTCGACGTCCTCGACCACCGCTTCGTAACGCCATTCCAGCACCTGGGGGGCGAACACTTCGACATGCTGCTGCCAGTGCGCAAAGGCGTGGGCGTAGCCGTTCGCCAGGCGCTGCAGCGACGAGCACAGCACCATGAAGGCGGGCGAACGGAACGACTGCATGTAGCAGCTCAGCAGCACGTCGCAGGGATGGCGCAGGCACAGGATGATCCGGGCCTGCGGAAACAGGCGCATGATCATCGGCAGGCACAGCATGTTGAGCGGATTCTTGTCGACTAGCCGCCGCGTTCCCAGGTCGGGCACGACCTGCGCGACCCGGCGGAAGTAGACGGCGCGCAGCTGCTCCGCTTCGGCCGCCGTGAGGTTGGCCAGATCGCCCGGATATTGCTGGCCGGTCATTTCCATTGCCTCGATCAGGTCATGGATGAAGGCGCGCTCGTCCATCGAGCGGAAATCCGGATGCGCGTCCAGCATCTGCTCCAGCAAGGTCGTGCCCGAGCGCGGAAAGCCCACCACGAAAACCGGCTGGCGCCCGGCTGGCGAAGAGGGCAGCGGCTGCCAGCCCCGGTACGCCGTGCGGTCGACCAGGCGATCGGCCATCTGCAGCGGCACGCTGTCCGGCTGCATCAGTTCCGGCACGATGTCCTGCGCGATATTGAGCTGCGCGTCGTGGGCGGTCCGCAACGCCGGCCATATCTCGTCATGCCGATTCATCCGGCTGCAGGCGGCGGCCAGCCCAAAGGCGGCCCTGGCGCGGTGCTGGTCGTCGAGCGTCAACGTGAGCATTCGACGATACAGCGCCGCGGCGGCGGCGTAGTCGGCGTCGCGCATGGCCAGCGCGGCATGGGCGCTCCAGCCTTCGGCGCGGGCATCGTCGTCCGCCGGCAGCCGGTCGAGGACCTCCAGCGGCAACTGCAGCAGCTCCCGGCGTGCGCGATCGAGCTGGTTGCCGCGTTCGTACAACGCCGACCGCTGGGCGGCGATGCGCAGGCGCATGATCCCGGCTGCCGGACCATCGGGCAGCTGTGCCCGGGCGAGCGTGTCCAGCGCGATCTCGAGTTCGCCCTGGGCGGACAGCATCGCCGCAAGGATCAGGGCCTGTTCGCCCGACTGGGGCGGCCACTTGGCGGCGCCGGCCAGCATGGCCTGCTGACCTTCGTTGTCGCCGCCGACGTAGCAGGCGTGCGCGGCCTGCAGGCGCGCCTCGACAAACGCGGGCGACAGATCCGCCGCGTGCATCAGCGACTGCTTGGCCAGCACCCAGCGCCGTTGATGCAGATGCAGCAGGCCGAGGTTGTAGTGCACGTCGGCATCGTCCGGTGCCAGCGCGAGCGCCTTCCCGAACGCCTGTTCGGAGGCCGCCATGTCGCCGTCCTGGCGGCAGGCGAGCCCCAGATTGTTCCAGTAGGCGGACACCTGCGGCTGCAGGCGCGTCAGCGACGCGAACGCGCTTGCCGCCTGCCGGTAGCGCGCGCAGGCGTACCGGGCCAGGCCCAGCCACAGCAGGACCGGTTCGTTCGTTTCCGCCGCGCCTTCGCCCAGGGCGATGACTCGCGCCATGTCGCCAGCGTCGTAGGCCTTGCGCATCGCCTCGACGAGGTGGTTGGGGGCTGCGGACATGCCTTTCCGATCGGGTGTTTGCCAGCCTTCATTATGCAAGAGGGGCCGCGAGAATATCTCGCGGCCCCCGGTGTTGCCGTGGAACTTTCCGGTCGGCTCAGCCGATCAGAAGCTCACCGTGGCACGGCCCCAGTAGTAGCGGCCGACCGTGTCGTAGGTGGCGGCATCCACGTTGTAGTTCGTGCCGTTCTGATAGACCAGCGGCGGCACCTTGTCGCTGAGGTTGTCCACGCCGACGGAGAACGTGGTGTGGATGGAAGGCACCTTGTAGCCGACCTGGATCGAGTGATACAGCACCGAGGCCATCGGAAGGTTGACGCCGGGGATGGCGGCGTCCGCATTCATGTTGGTCAGGTGGTTGATGTAGCGCGTCTGCCACTGCGCGCTCCAGTTGCCCAGCATCCAGTTGAGGGTCAGCGTGCCGCGCCAGCGTGCCATGTTGCCGAACTGCGGGGTGAAGGTGCCGGCATAGTCGACCGACTGCGCGCCCGGCTGGCCGGGGGCGGCGTCGTTCTTGTAGGTGGCCAGATAGGTGCTGGCGAAGCCTGCCTTGAAGTCG
>JAGWMU010000221.1 GCA_028873095.1 Pseudomonadota bacterium
GGCGACCAGCAGGCGTTTCAGCGCGTCGTGCATCTCGACCGCGCGGGCGTCCTCGATCTCGTCGTGCTGCAGCGGCTGCGCCGGGCAATCGGCCGCGGCGAAATTGTCGAGCAGGTTGGGCAGCGAGGTCTGCCGCCTGTCCCAGACCACCCGCACGCGGCGGGCGGTTCGATCGATGGCGACCCGCCGCACGCCGGGCAGGGCGTTGAGGCGCTGCTCCAGCCACAGCAGCCGGCGGGTGTCCTGCAGCGCCTCGACGTGCAGCGCGATTTCGCTGCATCCGTCGTGGCGTTCGCGTAGCACCTGCGCGGCGAGCCGCCGATCAGCCCATACCGCGTGGTTCGTCATGGCGTCGGGTCGGGCGGGGGCGGATGGCTGCTGCGGGCGGTCACCGGCACGCCGAACACGACGCGCGAGGTATCCAGCGGGGCGGCGGCATGGCGCGTGCTGACCACGATGATCCACACGCAGCCGGCCAGCGACAACACGAACACGACGATGCCCAGCCACAGCACCGGCTGGCGGTACCAGGCCGAGGCGCCGTCAGCGGCGATCTTGCTGGCTGCCGGCATCAGTCGTATGCGACAGGTGGTAGACGTAGGCGGCGACCACATGGATCTGGTCGTCGGTCAGGCGCGGACTCCAGGTCGGCATGTGGCCCTGGCGACCGTCGTGGATGGTCTTGTGGATGTCGGCCACGGTGCCGCCATACAGCCAGATGTGGTCGGTCAGGTTGGGCGCGCCGATGCCCTGGTTGCCCTTGCCGCCGGCGCCGTGGCAGGCCGCGCAGGTGGCGAACAGCGGCTTGCCGGCGGCGGCCTTGGCGGCGTCGTGCGGTGCGCCGGACAGGCTCAGCACGTACTGGACCAGGTTGTCGACGTTGTCCTCGCCCAGGCTGGCCCATGGCGGCATCACGCCGTTGCGCCCGTCATGGATCGAGGTGGCGATGTCCTTGCCGGTGCCGCCGTACAGCCAGTCGCTGTCGGTGAGGTTGGGCGCGCCCAGCGCCGTGTTGCCCTTGCCGCTGCGCTGGTGGCAGGCGGCGCAGTTGTCCTCGAACAGGACCTTGCCCATCTGCAGGGCGTCCGGGTCGCCGGACAGCTGCTCGACGGAATACAGCCGGAAGCGCGCCATCAGCGGATCGAGTTTGGCGTCGTTCGCCGCGACCGCCCGGGCCAGCTGGCCGTGCGAGGTCCAGCCGAGCGCACCCTTGTGGTTGCCGAAGCCGGGGAACAGGTACAGATAGATGAAGGCGACCGCGAACATGCTGGCGGAGAACAGCAGCCACCAGCGCGGCAGCCGGTGCATGCCCTCGCGCAGGACGCCGTGGGCCCACACATGGCCGGTGGTGCCGTCGGGCTGCGTGGGGATTTTTGCGCGCGGACCCCACAGGAACAGGAACAGGCTGATGCCCAGGTTGAGCACCACCAGGAACATCACCCACAGCGACCATCCGTTGCTCATGGACGATCCTCCTTCACGTCGACGTTGCTGCCGGGCTCGTCTTCCAGCGGCAGGTGTGCCATGCGGTTGAAGACCTGCTTGCGCTGTTTGCGCCAGGCCCAGATCCAGATGCCGATGAACGTGAACATCATCAGCAGGATGACGCCGCCGGTGACGTAACCCCAGATCGGACTGATCGGCGTCATGGCGTGCCTCCGGTGCCGGCGGGGGCGTTGCCTGCGGCGGCGGCCCCGACGGCGGCAGATCCGGCCACGGCAGGGGTGGGTTCGTTGTCGATGCCCAGGCCCTGCAGGTACGCGATCAGGGCGTCCATCTCGGTCTTGCCCGCGACGGCGGCCGGGGCGGCGGCGATCTGCGCGTCGGTATACGGATCGCCCAGGCGGCGCAGCGTGCGCATGCGCGCCTGCACGTCGGCGCCGTCGATCTTGATCTTCGCCAGCCAGGGGAAGCCCGGCATGTTCGACAGCGGCACCAGCTGGCGCGGATTCATCAGGTGCATGCGCTGCCAGTCGTCCGAATACTTGCCGCCGACCCGGGCCAGGTCGGGGCCGGTGCGCTTGGAGCCCCACTGGAACGGGCGGTCGTAGACCGACTCCTCCGCGGTGGAGTAGTGGCCGTAGCGTTCGGTTTCGAAACGCAGGGCCCGGATCATCTGCGAATGGCACAGATAGCAGCCGTTCTGCACGTAGACGTCCCGGCCCATCAGCCGCAGCGCGTCGTACGGATGCACGTTGGGGGGCGCCTTGATCGAATGGGCTTCCATGAACAGCGGCGTGATTTCGGCCAGGCCGCCGAACGAGACCATGATCGCGATCAGCACACCCAGCAGGCCGGCGTGCTTTTCGATCGCTTCGAAATGTTTGTAGGCCATGGTGGCAGATCCTCAACCGGCGGCGGGCAGCGGGGACGGCACCTGATGCGGCACCGGCTCGGGGATCGGCACCGGGATCGGCTTGATCAGGTGCGCGCGCGCGTCGGCGGCGGTATGCCACAGGTTCCAGGCCATCACCCACATGCCGGACAGGATCAGCAGGCCGCCGGCCCAGCGGATCAGGTACATCGGCTTGACCGCGATCAGGCTGTCGAGGAAGCCGTAGGTGAGCGCGCCGTCCGGCTGGGTCGCGCGCCACATCAGGCCCTCGGTGATGCCGGCCGTCCACATCGAGCCCACGTACATCAAGGTGCCCATCATGTGCAGCCAGAAGTGCAGCTCCATGCCGCGCTGCGAGTGCATCGCGGGGCGGCCGAGCGCGCGCGGCGCCATCGCGTACAGCGAGCCGATGGTGATCATGGCGACCCAGCCGAGCGAGCCGGAGTGCACGTGGGCGATGGTCCAGTCGGTGTAGTGCGACAGCGAGTTGACCGTCTTGATCGCCATCATCGAGCCTTCGAAGGTGGCCGCGGCGTAGAACACCAGCGACATCACCATGAACTTCGCCGCCGGGTCGGACTTGAGCCGGTGCCACGAGCCGTTGAAGGTGAGCAGGCCGTTGGCCGCCGAGCCCCAGCTGGGCATCAGCAGCACCAGCGAGAACGCCATGCCGACCGACTGCACCCAGTCGGGCAGGGCGGTATACATGAGATGGTGCGCGCCGGCCCACATGTAGACCGAGATCAGCGCCCAGAAATTGACGATCGAGAAGCGGTAGCTCCACAGCGGCTGCTGCGCCTGGCGCGGCACGAAGTAGTACATCATGCCGAGGAAGCCGGCGGTCAGGAAAAACGCCACCGCGTTGTGGCCGTACCACCACTCGACCATCGCGTCGACCACGCCGGAGTAGATCGGGTACGACTTGGTCCACGACACCGGCAGCGACAGGTGGTTGACGATGTGCAGCAGGCCGACCGCGATGATGAAGGCGCCGTAGTACCAGTTCGCCACGTAGATGTGCTTGATGCGCCGGCGCGTGAGGCTGGTGAAGAACACGGTGCCGAAGCTCACCCAGACGACGGCGATCAGGATCGCGATCCACCACTCCGGTTCGGCGTATTCCTTGCTGGTGGTCAGGCCCAGCGGCATCGTCACCATCGCCAGCACGCAGATCAGCTGCCAGCCCCAGAAGGTGAATCCGGCCAGCTTGCCCAGCGCCAGCCGGGCGTGGCCGGTGCGCTGCACCACGTAGTAGCAGGTGCCCATCAGCGCCGAGCCGCCGAAGGCGAAGATCAC
>JAGWMU010000038.1 GCA_028873095.1 Pseudomonadota bacterium
TGACCGGCGGCGGCTCCTCAGCGGTGCAGTCACCCGAAGGCAACGCGTTGCCGGGCCTGGCACCGACTGCCTGGCCGGGGCCGCGCATCTACCAGCCTTCGGCACCGTTGGCGGCAATCGCGCAACGTGCGCATGGCAAAGTGAGCTACGCCGATGGCAAGAATGTGGCAGCCGCCGCCCGGTTGGCGGCGCATTCGAATGTGGCTGTGGTTTTCGTTGAGCAATGGTCGGCGGAAAGCTTCGACTCGCCACACCTGACGCTGCCTGACGACCAAGACGCATTGGTCGCTGCCGTTGCCAAGGCCAATCCCCACACCGTCGTCGTGCTGGAGAACAACGGCCCAGTCGCCATGCCTTGGCTGGACAAGGTGGCTTCCGTGTTGGAGGCCTGGTACCCCGGCGCGGCAGGCGGCGAGGCGATCGCACGCTTGCTGTACGGCGAAGTTGATCCGGCCGGGCGCCTGCCGGTGACCTGGCCACTCGACAAAATGCAACTGCCACGCCCGCAAATCCCGGGTGCCGGATTGGTCGCCATCGGCTTGCCGCCGCAGGGCCAGCCGGCTGAACATGTGGACTACAACATCGAAGGCGCTGATGTCGGCTACCGCTGGTATCAGCTCAAGGGAATCCAGCCACTGTTCCCATTCGGCTTCGGCCTCAGCTACACGCGTTTTGCCTACAGCGACTTCAAGTTGCGTGTTGACCGTGGCCGCGAGGTGGCCTCGTTCACGGTGACCAATCAGGGCTCGCGCAAAGGCGTGGACGTACCGCAGTTGTACGTGACCCTGCCCGGCAGCGGCACCGTACGGAGGCTGGCGGGATGGTGCCGTGTCAGCCTGAAGCCGGGCCAATCCGCGCATCTGGAAGTGGTTGCAGACCCGCGCCTGCTGATAAATTTCGACAGTGCCCATCAGCGCTGGCAGCGTCCGGCCGGTAGCTATCTGCTGCAACTGGGCCACTCTGCAACGGTCTTCGAGGGCCAAGGCTTCGTGACGCTGCCAAAGGCCGAGTGGCCTTCGGATGCACCGCCGGCGGGCGCCTCCCAACCCTGCATCACCAGCAGGAACTAGCCTTATCGTGCCTCTCCAATGATGGTTGTCCTGCGAAAGTAGTGCCGTGCTTAAAATGTTCAGTGGTAGTCGTCTTCACGCTGATGGCGCACGGCAAGAATCGTGACGGTCTGATCTCCCTCGATCTCGTACAGCGCTACGTAGCCAGAGGTACCGAATGACACCAGCAGCTCGCGCAGGAACGGGTTGTCCGGATCGGCTTTGCGGCAGGTGAAGGGGAACGACTGAAGCAGCTCCAAGCTCTGGTCGATGGCATCTATTGCCCGCTCCGCCGCCTCCATGTCCCGCTCCAACAGGAAGCCGTAAAGCCGTAGCAGATCGTCGCGGGCGGCCCGCGTGTAGCGGACGCGCCAGCTCACCGCCTGACCTTGCCGCCTGACGCCTTGGTCAGCATGCCGCGCAACTCGGCGTGCACCGAAGCCGCCTCGAAATACTCGCCCGTCTGCTGCGCCTCATCGCGCGAAGCCAGGCCGCGTGCCAAGAACTCGCGCTGTAGCTGGCGACGGGACACTTGGTCACGCAGCGATTGCTCCATGAAGCTGGACAGGCTCTCGCCTTCGCGCAGGACGGCTTCGGCCGCCTGGCGCAACTCTGGATCGACTCGGAGTGAAGGGATCGAAGCGGTTTTCATGGGCGCACACCTCATGCGTTGCATTTGCAATGCAAGGTTAGCATGAGTTCGGTTCAAACCTTCATCCCTACGGCGGAAGCTGCTCTGCCTGCAACCGGGCCAGGCGGTAGCGCGTCTTCATGCGCCTGTCCGGTGAGCCGTGGTCACAAAAGTTGGTCACAGAATGGTCACAGGGACCAGAATCGGCGGGTGAACACACATCCCTCGCCCCGTCCGAATGAGCGTCATTTTGCCGGCCACCGGATCCTCCAGGCACAAAAAAACCCGCATTTTCGCGGGCTTATCTGGCATCATCCAACGGCTTGATTTGCCGAAAGAAGTGGTGGCTATGGGTGGACTCGAACCACCGACCCCAGCATTATGAGTGCTGTGCTCTAACCGGCTGAGCTACATAGCCTTGGGGATGCCCGCCACGCCGGCATGCGGGATCCGGGCGGGGCGCGGCAGTGTAGTCGTGTCGCCGGTCCGGTTCAAGTCCGATGCCGCTGCCCGGTGCTTGCCGGGGCTTGACGCGCTATGGTTGAATCGGCTCCAGGACTGGATGCGGTTTCAACTGCGGATCCCACGCCGGACCGCTCCAGGAGGCGAAATGATCGACGTCGATGGCTACCGTCCGAATGTTGGCATCGTGCTGCTTGGCGCGGACGGGCGGCTGTTCTGGGCGCGCCGCATCAATCGCGATGGCTGGCAGTTTCCGCAAGGCGGCATGCGCACGGACGAAACGCCGCTGGAGGCGATGTACCGCGAGCTGGAAGAAGAGACCGGGCTTGCGCCGCAGCATGTCGAGGTGATCGCGTCCACCCATGGCTGGCTGCGTTATCGCCTGCCCAACCGCTATGTGCGTCACCACCAGCGCCCCACCTGCATCGGCCAGAAGCAGGTGTGGTTCCTGCTCAAGCTGGTCGGCGGCGAGGAAGCCTTGAAGCTGGACGCCTGCGACAAGCCGGAGTTCGATATCTGGCGCTGGGTGGATTTCTGGTACCCGGCGGCGCACGTGGTCAATTTCAAGCGGCAGGTCTACGAGCGCGCGCTGCGCCACTTCGCACCGCTGGTGGAAGGCCTGTTCAGCGTCGAACTCGGCACCGTGCCGCCGCGCGACGGCACCGAGGCCCCGCCCGACGGGCCGCGCGATGGCCGCGAGGCGGCCTGAACGGGCGACCGGCGCCTGAAGCGTGCCGCCGTTCCTTGACGCTTTCGTCAGTACCGGGCTATACCACTGCCTTTGCCCGGAACTGTCCGCATGGCTTCACGACCTCCACCGCGTTTTGTTGTGCGCAGGCATGATGCCCCCGGCAGCCGTCGGCGCTGGCTGTGGGCCGGCATTGCCTGGCTGGCCAGCCTGCTGCTCACCGGCCTGCTGGCCGGCTTGCTGACCCGGCACGTCGTTCCGGCCCTTGCCGACCATCGGCAGCTGCGCACGGCGCGGGCGGAAATCGAGGGCCTGAAGCAGCAGGTCGCCAACCTGCAGCGCGCCGCGCAGGTGAACGAAGTGGCCACCCGATCGTTGCGAGGCACCCTGGCACAGCGCGAAGAGGAGATCAGCGGCCTGCGCGCCGACCTCGGTTTCTATTCGCGCCTGGTCGGCGGCGACGGCCAGCGGCATGGCTTGAAGGTGCAGGAGGTGAAACTGCAGCCCATCGCCCATTCGCACGGGTGGAATCTCACGCTCAGCCTGACCCAGAACGCCAAGCGCGGCGATGTAACAACCGGCAACGCGACGGTCAGCGTGGAGGGCCTGCGCGGCGACAAGGTGGTGCAGCTGGATTGGGCCGCCCTCGGCGATGCCGCGCAAAACGACGGCCTGCCGTTTCGCTTCATGTATTTTCAGCAGTTGCACGGCACCATCGTGCTGCCGGCGGACTTTCGTCCGATGCGGCTGCGCATCCGCATTCAACCCGAGGGTGACAGTCCGGTTACCCGCACGGTGGCCTGGAGCGACGCTCTGAGCGGCAATATCACCACAGCCCAGGAGGATCACGATGTTCAACCGTAGACGCAACGAACGCCGCATGGATTGCCATGAAACCAGCCTGATCGCCCAGGGCACGCTGATCCGCGGCGACCTGCGCTTCAGCGGAGCCCTGCATCTGGACGGTTGCATCGAAGGCACGGTGCAGGGCGAGGGCGAGGATGCGATGTTCACCCTCAGCGAGCACGGCCAGGTGCATGGCGAGATCCGCGTGCCGCATGCCGTGATCAACGGCCACGTCACCGGCGACGTGTACATCAGCGCCCGGCTGGAGCTGGCGGCGCAGGCCCGCATCGATGGCGACCTGCGCTATCACACGCTCGAAATGGCGGCCGGCGCCCAGGTCAACGGACGCATTTCGCGCCAGACCGAGGAAGCGCAGCGCGAGCTGCCCTCGCCGGACGTGCTGGACCGGCCCGTGCCTGCCTGAAGCGAAGTATGCTTGCATCGATGCACCCCGGACCCCATGTGAGCGCCATGGAAACTTTCGTCGCCATCCCCGATTACCGCAGCAGCGGCGAACCGCTGGTGTTCACCAGCGCGGCCGCGCGCAAGGTGCACGAGCTGATCGCCGAGGAAGGCAACCCGGCCCTGAAACTGCGGGTGTACATCACCGGCGGCGGTTGCTCGGGTTTCCAGTACGGCTTCACCTTCGACGAGGCCCAGGCCGAGGACGATCTGGCGATCGAGCGCGAAGGCGTGACCCTGCTGTGCGATCCGCTGTCGCTGCAATACCTCGCCGGCGCGCAGATCGATTACGCCGAAAGCCTCAGCGGCGCGCAGTTCGTCATCAGCAACCCGAACGCCAAGACCACCTGCGGCTGCGGCTCGTCGTTCACCGCCTGAACGGGCGGTACGCCATGGATCGGGCCCAGCCTCCGCGTCCGAACACCTTTGCCGGGCTCAGCCTGGTGCTCGACCGGAGCGCCGAACGGCGCGAGGAACCGGACTGGGTCGCCGCGCAGGCAGGCTCGGTCGAAGCGCGCTACCTGCTGCTGGACCCGGCCGGCGAAGCCTTCATGCGGCGCGATCGCGAGGCATTGCGCTGGCTGGACGCCGACGAGCGCACCCGACTGCTCGGCGAACTGCCTGCCAGCCTGCTCGGGATCGCCAGCCAGCGCCCGCATTTCATGCTGGCGCTGGGCGATCCCGGCCAGGTCGATGCGCTGGAAGCCGCGCTCGACGCACGCCGCATGAACCTGCGCGCCGCCGGCCTGCTGTTGCCGGCCGACGAAGCCGGCCTGTTTGCCTACGCCAAGGGCCTGTCGCACTGGCAGCGCGAGACGCGGCACTGCCCCTACTGCGGCACGGCGCTGCAGCTGGTCGCCGCCGGCCATCGCGCGCAGTGCCCGAATCCGCACTGCCGCCGCCTGCATTTCCCGCGCACCGATGCGGCCGTCATCATGCTGGTCGAACACGAGGGCGCCTGCCTGCTCGGCCGCCAAGGCGGCTGGCCGCCCGGCCGCTATTCCACCCTGGCCGGCTTCGTCGAGCCCGGCGAGTCGCTGGAGGACGCGGTGCGCCGCGAAGTTGCCGAGGAAGCCGGCGTGACCGTCGAGGAGGTGCGCTATCACTCCTCGCAACCCTGGCCGATGCCGGCCTCGCTGATGGTGGGTTTCCTGGCCACCGCCAGCTCGCGCCGGATCACCCGGCGCGACAGCGAGCTGGAGGATGCGCGCTGGTTCACGCCGCGGCAGATCGTGGACGGGCTGAAAGACGGCAGCTTCCTGCCGTCGCCGCCGCTGTCGGTGTCGTATCGCTTGCTGGCGGACTGGCTGCGGCAGCGGGCCGGGCTGGATCTGGACGCGCTGGCCGCTGCCGGGCGCTGACCACTCGCATACAATGCAGGCTCTGCCCGCGAGATTGCCCTTCATGGCCATTCGTCTGCTCGTCGCCCTCATCGCCCTCGGACTGCTCCACGTCACGCCGCAACTCGCGCGCTGGCGCAAGGACGGCTGGTTCCGGCAGTGGGTGACGCAGCTGGCGGACACCAGCGGTACCGGGCGCGTGCTGCTCGCGCTGCTGCCGCCGCTGCTGGCGTGCCTGCTGCTAGCCTGGTGGTTCAGCCACAGCCCGACCGGCGAGCTGCTCGAACTGCTGTTCTCCCTGGCCGTGCTGCTGTACTGCTTCGGCCCGCGCGAGTTCGAGCCCGATCTGGAAGCGATCCTGAGCGCCCCGGACAACGCCAGCCGCGAGGCCGCGGCGCAGGCGCTGGCCGACGATGGCGCGGCGATCGCGTGGAGTTCGCCCAAGCTCGGTGCGGCGATCGCCTACGCCGCGTTGCGCCGACGCTTCGCCGTGCTGTTCTGGTTTTTCCTGCTCGGCCCGGTCGGCGCGCTGCTGTACCGGCTGGCGCAGACGCTGTATCGCGACGTGTCGCTGCGGCTCGACCCGGGCAGTTGCACCAGCGCCCGCTACCTGGCCAACGCGCTGGACTGGCTGCCGGCGCAGGCGCTGGTGTTCACCCTCGCGGTGGTCGGCCATTGGGAAGCCGTGATCGGCGCCTGGCAGCGCTGGCACCAGCAGGCGACGAGCACCGGCTGGTACAGCGCCAGCCCCGGCTTTCTCGGCGCCGCCGCCCAGGCCGACGTGCTCACCGACATCGAAACCTGCGACGACCGCTTCGAGGAGTGCAACGATCCGCTGGTCGAACTGGTGCGCCTGCGCAGCGCCCTGCTGCGCGCCCTGCTGGCTTGGCTCAGCGTGGTGGCGCTGGTCGTGATCGGCGGCTGGCTGCACTGAGGCCGGCCGCCGCCGGCGGTCAGGCCATGTCGCCGCGCAGCTCGCGGATCCGCGACTCCAGCGTGGCGGCGCTGGCCCGTTCCGCCGCCTCCGGCGCATCGACCACCAGCTCCACCCGCGCGCGGAAACGCCGCGGCAGGCGCGCGCGGTGCAGCATCGAGTCGCGCCGGCTCCACATGCTGCCCCACAGGCCGCGCAGCGCGATCGGCACCACCGGCACCGGCCGCCGCGCCAGGATCCTCTCCACGCCCGGGCGAAACGGCGCCACCATGCCGTCGAGGGTCAGCCCGCCCTCGGGGAAAATGCACACCACTTCGCCGGCGGCCAGTGCGGCGTCGATCGCGGCATAGGCCTGCTGCAGCAGAACCGGGTCCTCTTTCCGCCCGGCGATCGGAATCGCCCGGGCGGTGCGGAACACGAAGCGCAGCAGCGGGATGTCGTAGATCCGGTAGTACATCACGAAGCGCACCGGCCGCCGCAGGTTGGCCATCAGCAGCAGCGGGTCGACGAAACTGACGTGGTTGCACACCAGCAGCGCCGCGCCTTGCTCGGGAATGTGCTGCATGCCGTCGACGCGAACCCGGTACAGCGTGTTCACCAGCACCCAGGTGATGAAGCGCATCACGAACTCGGGTACCAGGGTGAAGATGTAAAGCGCCACCAGCGCGTTCAGCAGCGCCGTGGCCAGGAAGATCTGCGGCACGCCCAAGCCCAGTGCGCCCAGGCCCAGCCCGAAACCGGCGGCGGCGGTGATCAGCAGCGCGTTGAGGATGTTGTTGCCGGCGATCACCCGCGACAGCCGCTCGCGCGGCGTGCGGCTCTGGATGAACGCGAACAGCGGCACCACGAAGAACCCGGCGAACACGCCGATCAGGGTCAGGTCCAGCGCAATGCGCCAGCTGCCGGCCGACTGCAGGAACGCCAGCCAGTCCAGCCCGTGCGCCAGCGTCGTCCCGGGCCGCGCGAAGAACAGGTCGACGCCGAACGCGGTCAGTCCGAACGCGCCCAGCGGCACCAGGCCCACCTCCACCCGGCGTCCGGACATCCGCTCGCACAGCAGCGAGCCGATGCCGGTGCCGATGGAGAACAAGGTCAGCACCAGGATCTCGACCGAGCCGTCGCCGCCCAGGTTGAGCCGGGTGTAATTCGGCAGCTGCGCGATCAGCACGGTGCCGAAGAACCAGAACCAGGAAATGCCCAGCACCGCGTTGAACACCGCCGGATCCTGGCGGGTGATGCCCAGCACCTGCACGGTTTCGCTGTACGGATTGAAGTTGAACTTCAAGCCCGGCGCGGTGGCCGGCGCCGGCGGAATCCCCCGGCTGGCCAGATAGCCGGCGATCGCGACGGCTATCGTGGCGCCGCCGGCCAGCAACGTGCCGACGCCGGCGATCGCCATCAACGCGCTACCCACGATCATGCCGACCAGCATCGCCAGCTGGGTGCCGGTTTCGATCAGCCCGTTGCCGCCGACCAGTTCCTCCTGCCGCAGCGCCTGCGGCAGGATCGCGTACTTGATCGGCCCGAACGTGGTCGAGTGCAGCCCCATCAGGAACAGCACCACCAGCAGCAGCGCCGTGTGGTGCGTATAGAAGCCGATCGCCGCCAGCACCATCGCGAAAATCTCGAACAGCTTGACCCAGCGGATGATCCGGGTCTTCTCGAACTTCTCCGCCAGTTGCCCGGCGCTGGCCGAGAACAGGAAGAACGGGATGATGAACAGCGCCGGCGCCAGGTTGGTGTAGAGCGATACCCTGTGGTCATCCAGCCCCATCTGGAACGCCACCAGCATCACCAGCGCATTGCGGAACGCATTGTCGTTGAAGGCGCCCAGCGCCTGGGTCCAGAAGAATGGCGCAAAGCGCCGCTTGCCCAGCAGTGCGAATTGGCTCATGCCATGCCTTTTGAAAGAAGCCTGCGCATCGGTTGCCCCGGCCGTGGCCCCTGGCGGAGCGGCACACGGGCCTGCAGCTTGGTGCTTTGCGGCAAGAAATTGCAAGGCTCGTGAAACATTTCACATGCCACAGTACGCCCGGCGGACCGCCGGGGCCATTGGCGTTCGAAAGAATACGGCGCAAAAAGTTGCTGGTCGCCGTGCCTTCGTACTAATCTCGTACCCGGCATTCATGGATGAACGTTCCACCATCCTGCACGACTCGCAACACCACTTGCCATGAATACCGCCATGAAAATGCACCACCCCAATCACCCCACTCCCGCGGGGACTTTCTCGGATCGGATCAAGCTGCTGATCCAGCGCGTCGGCAGCGCCACCGAGATCGCGCGCATGTGCGGGTTTTCCGAGGGTGTGGTGCGCAGCTGGCGCGACGGCAATACCGATCCCTCGCGTGGCCGTTGCGTCACCCTGGCGCGCACCCTCGGCATCTCGCTGGTCTGGCTGGTGGCCGGCGAAGGCGGGATCCAGGTCGATCCCGCCATCAGCATGCCGGACGAGCAGCACACGACCGAAATGGTCCCGGCGCCGCGCTCGCGGGTCCGTTCCCATCCGGCGACGACCGGCACGCCGCAGCGGCACGACGTACCGGTGGATGCGCAGCGGCTGGACACGGCCATGAAGATCCTGCAGTCGCAGCTCGAACTGGCGGGCGGCCAGCTGACCCTCGCCGGCAACTCCGACATGCTGGCCGAGCTGTATCTCATCCTCGGCCCCGGCGGGGTCAACGTGGATACCGATGCCATGGTGGATTTCAACCACCGTCTGGCCGAGCGCATCCGGCAGGGCCGCCATACCGCCTGAGGCGGGTGCGCGGCCGGCACACCGGCCGACGCTCAGAGCAGGGCAATGTCGGCGATCGCGCCGAACTGCGCCTTCAACTGGCCGAGCAGGGCCAGCCGGTTGGCGCGCACCGCCTGGTCGTCGGCATTCACCAGCACATTGTCGAAGAACGCATCCACCGGCGCCTGCAACTGCGACAGCCGCGCCAGCACGGCGGTGTAGTCGCCCGCCTGCAACGGCCCGGCCGTCTCGCGCTGCGCCGACGCCAGCGCAGCGGCCAGTTCGCGTTCCGCATCGGCCTCGAAACAGGCCGGGTCGACCACGCGGCTGAGCGCCGGCGTGCCGGCCTCCTCGGCCTGCTTGCGCAGGATGTTGGCGACCCGCTTGTTGGCGGCGGCCAGGCTGGCCGCTTCCGGACGCCGGCCGAACTCGGCCACCGCCCGCAGGCGCCGGTCGAAATCCACCAGGCTGCCCGGCTGCACCGCCAGCACCGCTTCGAATTGCGCGTTGTCGAAACCCTGCTCGGCGTAATAGCCGCGCAGCCGATCCAGCACGAAGTCGTACAGCTCCTCGAGCAGGATCGCCCGCCGCTGGCCGGCGTTCAAGACCGGCGGCCTGCCGTCCTTGCCGGGCTTCAGGCCCGCCGCCAGCGCCTCGTCGGGAAGCAGCTCCAGCGCCTCGATGAAACTGCCCCGCAGGTCGATCTCCATGCCGGCCTCGATCAGCGTGCGCGCCAGGCCCAGCGCCGCCCGGCGCAGCGCGAACGGATCCTTGTTCCCGCCCGGCTTCATGCCGACGGCGAAGATGCCGGCCAGCGTATCGAGCCGCTCGGCCACGGCCAGCACCTGGCCGACCTTGCCCGGCGCGATCGCATCGCCGGCGTATCGCGGCCGGTAATGGCTGTCCAGCGCCTCGGCGATTTCCGCCTGCTCGCCGTGATGGCTGGCGTAGTAGCGCCCCATCACGCCCTGCAATTCGGGAAATTCGCCCACCATGCGCGTCAGCAGGTCGCACTTTGCCAGCGCCGCGGCGCGGGTCGCCTGGCCGGCGTCGACGCCGACCCGGTTGGCGATCACGCGGGCCAGTTCGGCCACCCGCACGCTCTTGTCCCACAGGCTGCCGAGCGCCTGCTGGTAGGTGACGTTCTTCAGCGGGTCCTGGTAGTTGGCCAGCGGCGTCTTCAGGTCCTCGTCCCAGAAGAACTTGGCGTCGGCGAAGCGCGGCCGGATCACCCGCTCGTAACCCTTGCGGATCTCCGCCGAGTCGTGGCTTTCGATGTTGGCGATGCCGATGAAATGCTCGGTGAGGCGGCCGGCCTCATCGAATACCGGCACGAATTTCTGGTTCGCCACCATGGTGGTCACCAGCGCCTCCGGCGGAACATGCAGGAATTCCCGCTCGAAGGTGCAGGCGATCGCGACCGGCCACTCGGTGAGGTTGGCCAGCTCGTCGAGCAGCGCATCGTCCAGGCGCGGCATGCCGCCGATCTGTCCGGCCACCTGCTCGACCTGGGTGCGGATGCGCTGGCGGCGCTCGAGCGGATCGGCCAGCACCTTCGCGGCGCGCATCGCGTCCAGCCAGCCGTCGGCGTCGCCCACGTGCACCGGCTGCGGATGCATGAAGCGATGGCCGCGCGAGATGCGGCCGCTGTGCAGGCCCAGCGCCTGCGCATCGACGATCGTGGCGCCGTAAAGGATCACCAGCCAGTGCGCGGGCCGCACGAAGCTGTAGTCGTGATCGGCCCAGCGCATCGGCCGGGGGATCGGCAGGCCCTTGATCGCCTCGTCGAGAATTTCCGGCAGCAGCGCGGCCACCGGCTGGCCCGGCTTGACCGTACGCCAGACGAACCACGACCCCTTGGCGGTCTCAAGTTTTTCCAGCTGCCCCACCCCGACGCCACAGGACTGCGCAAAGCCCAGCAGTGCGCCGCTGGGCTGGCCTTGCGCGTCCAGCGCGGCGCTCAGCGCCGGGCCGCGGCGTTCGATCACCTGTTCCGGCTGGACCGCGGCCACGCCCGGCACCAGCACGGCCAGCCGGCGCGGCGAGGCATAGGCGCGGGCCCGGTCGGGTTCGGCGGCCATCCCGCGACGGGCCAGGCCATCGCAGATGCCGCGCAGGAACGCCGCGGCAAGTTCGTCCAGCGCCTTCGGCGGAAGCTCCTCGGTGCCCAGTTCGATCAGCAGCGACTTGTGCTCAGCCATGGGTCGGTTCCTTCGCTTGCTTCAGGCCCGGGAAGCCGAGTTTCTCCCGTTGCGCCACGTAGGTTTCCGCCACGCTGCGCGACAGCGTGCGCACGCGCAGGATGTAGCGCTGGCGCTCGGTCACGCTGATCGCGCGGCGCGCGTCGAGCAGGTTGAAGGTGTGGCTGGCCTTCATCACCTGCTCGTAGGCCGGCAGCGGCAGGTCGACCGCGATCAGCTGGTTGGCGGTGGCTTCGCAGACATCGAACCAGCGCAGCAACTCGGCCACGTTGGCGTACTCGAAATTGTAGGTGCTCTGCTCCACCTCGTTCTGGTGGAACACGTCGCCATAGGTGACGGTGCCGTGCGGGCCGTCGGTCCACACCAGGTCGTAGACGTTGTCCACGTTCTGCAGGTACATCGCCAGGCGTTCCAGGCCGTAGGTGATCTCGCCCGTCACCGGCCGGCACTCCAGGCCGCCGGCCTGCTGGAAATAGGTGAACTGGGTCACCTCCATGCCGTTCAGCCAGACCTCCCAGCCCAGCCCCCACGCACCCAGCGTCGGCGACTCCCAGTTGTCCTCGACGAAGCGCAGGTCGTGCACCAGCGGATCGAGCCCCAGTTCCTTCAGCGAACCGATGTAGAGCTCCAGGATGTTCTCCGGGTTCGGCTTCAGCACCACCTGGTACTGGTAGTAATGCTGCAGACGGTTCGGATTCTCGCCGTAGCGGCCGTCGGTGGGGCGGCGCGAGGGCTGCACGTAGGCGGCGGCCCACGGCTCCGGACCCAGCGAGCGCAGGAACGTGGCGGGGTGGAAAGTGCCGGCGCCGACCTCGACATCGAGCGGTTGCAACAGCACGCAACCCTGTTCCGCCCAATAGCGGTTGAGGGTCTGGATGACGTCCTGGAAGGTGCGTGCGGACATGGTTCCCGTGACCTTGGATAAAGCGCGTTGGTAAAGCGCGCTAGTATAGCCGCAGCTTGCTTTCCCGCCGGCGGATGGCCGGGTCCGGGGCGGCAAGAGCATCACGGGAGCCTGATCTGGATGGCTGCTTCACCGCAAATCGCGTCCATGCTCGGCCGTCGCGGCAAGCTGCAGCTGGACGACCTGCTGGCGGCACTGGTGGTCGACGGCTACGTGCTGGCCGACGATGCCAGGAACGTGCGCATGGGCACGCGCGCCGGCCGCAGCACGGTGGAACTGCATCCGCTGGTGCTGATCGCCAACGCCAAGCTGGCCAATCAGCTCGACCCCGGCCGGCCGCTGAGCCTCGAGGTCATGACCGAATGGCTGGCCGGCCAGGCGGCCCTGCCCTATCTCAAGATCGACCCGATGAAGATCAACGCCGCCGCGGTGACCCAGGTGGTGAGCCATGCCTACGCCCAGCGCCACCGGATCCTGCCGATCGCGGCCACGCCGGGCGAGGTGACCTTCGCCACCTGCGAGCCGTTCGACGCCGGCTGGGCCAAGGATCTGTCGCAGATGCTGCGCCGGGACGTGCGGCGCGTGGTGGCCAGCCCGCTCGACATCAACCGCTACCTGCAGGAGTTCTACGGCGTCCAGCGCTCGATCCAGCTGGCGCAGGATGCCAAGGCCGGCGGCGACAGCGCCGCGGCGATCCTCAACTTCGAGCAGCTGGTGGAGCTCGGCAAGGCGGGCGAGGTCGGCGCCGACGACCGCCACGTCGTGCATATCGTCGACTGGCTGCTGCAGTATGCGTTCGAGCAGCGCGCCTCCGACATCCATCTGGAGCCGCGCCGCGAAACCGGCCACATGCGCTTCCGCATCGACGGCATCATGCACAAGGTGTTCGAGCTGCCCACGCCGGTGATGACCGCCGTCACCGCACGCATCAAGATCCTCGGGCGCATGGACGTGGCGGAGAAACGCCGGCCGCAGGATGGCCGCATCAAGACCCGCTCCGCTTCCGGCCGCGAAGTGGAGCTGCGCGTCTCCAGCATGCCCACCGCGTTCGGCGAGAAGATCGTGATGCGCATCTTCGACCCCGACCTGGTGGTCAAGGACTTCGCCCAGCTCGGCTTCTCCGCCGCCGAGGGCGCGCAGTGGCGCGGCATGGTCGAGCGGCCGCACGGCATCGTGCTGGTCACCGGCCCCACCGGCTCGGGCAAGACCACCACGCTGTATTCCACGCTGCGGCACCTGGCCACGCCGGAACTCAACGTGTGCACGGTGGAAGACCCGATCGAGATGGTGGCGCCCGAATTCAACCAGATGCAGGTGCATGCGGCGATCGAGCTGGATTTCGCCGCCGGGGTGCGCACCCTGCTGCGCCAGGACCCGGACATCATCATGATCGGCGAGATCCGCGACCTCGAAACCGCGCAGATGGCGGTGCAGGCGTCGCTGACCGGCCACCTGGTGCTTTCGACCCTGCACACCAACGACGCGCCCAGCGCGGTCACCCGCCTGCTCGACCTGGGCGTGCCGCATTACCTGGTGCAGTCCACGCTTGCGGGCGTGGTCGCGCAGCGGCTGGTGCGCACCCTGTGCCCGCACTGCAAGCTGCCGGCCGCGCAGGATCCGCAGACATGGGCCGTGCTCACCCACGGCTGGTCGATGCCGCTGCCGGCCACGGTGTTCAAGCCGGCGGGTTGCCTGGAATGCCGCAATACCGGGTTTCTCGGCCGTACCGGCATCTACGAGATGATGCGGCTCACGCCGCGGCTGCGCGGGCTCGTCGGCGCCCAGCTCGATCTGGGACGGTTCGGCCAGGCGGCCCTGGCCGAGGGCATGCGCCCGTTGCGCATCTCCGCCGCCAACCAGGTGGCATGCGGCCTGACGACCGTGCAGGAAATCCTCACCGTACTCCCGCCGATCGAGGCATTCGATGCTGTCGAGCCCTGAACACGGCCAGGCCGGCCACGGTTACCGCCCCGCATGAAACCGATCCTGATCATCCGCACCGGCCAGGCGCCGGACAGCATACGCGCCCGGCATGGCGATTTTCCGCACTGGTTCCGGCTCGGCACGCGACTGCGGCCGCAGCAACTGCGGATCGTCGATGTCGCCGCCGGCGAGTCGCTGCCGCCGCCGCGGGATGTCGCCGGCGCCATGATCACCGGCTCGCCCGCGATGGTCACCGAGCGCGCGCCGTGGAGCGAGCGCACCGCCGGCTGGATCCGCGACGCGATGGATATCGAGCTGCCCCTGCTCGGCGTCTGCTACGGCCACCAGCTGATGGCGCATGCCCTGGGTGGCCGCGTCGGCTATCTGCCGGGCGGGCGCGAGATCGGCACCCAGTCGATCGAACTGCTGCCCGCCGCCGGCCGCGATCCGCTGGCCGCCAGCCTGCCGGCCAGCTTCCGCGCGCACACGACCCACGAACAGAGCGTGCTCGAGGCGCCGCGCGGATCCGCCGTGCTGGCCCGCTCGGCGCGCGATCCGCACCAGCTGCTGCGGCACGGAGCGAACGCGCTCGGCGTGCAGTTCCACCCCGAATTCAATGCCGAGATCATGCGCGGCTACATCCGGCGCAAACACGCCGACATGCGTCGCGAGGGCGCCGATCCGCGGCAGGTGTTCGACGCCGTGGCCGCCACGCCGATCGCCCGCCGGCTGCTGCGGCTGTTTGCCCGCCAGCACGGCTGGAGCGTCGCGACCGGATAGGGGGGAGCGGTCACCCGCGCACCCGGCGGGCAATCGACTCCCGCGACAAGAAGGCAAACGCCAGGCCGAACAGGAAGCCGCCGATATGCGCCCACCAGACATAGGCGCCATAGCTCGGCCCGGCATAACTGAACAGCAACTGCAGCAGCACCCAGATGCCGATCAGCAGGAATGCCGGCACCCGCACGAACTCCAGATACAAGCCCAGCGGCAACACCAGGCCCAGCCGGGTGCGGGGAAACAACACCACGTACGTGCCGACCACCGCCGATACCGCCCCGCTGCAGCCGATGATCGGCAGGTGCACGCCGGTCAGCGACAGGGCGCCGATCAGGTTGGCCACGATGCCGCCGAACACGAACAGCGACAGGAATCGCAACGAGCCCAGCGCCCGCTCGCCCGGCAGGCCGAAGATCACCAGGAACAGCAGATTGCTCAACAGGTGCAGCCACGCCACATGGATGAACAGGGCGGTGAACAGGCGCAACAGCGCCGGATCGGCCAATTGCGGCAGGAACGCCTGGTGCGGGTCGAAGATGTTGGCCGGCACCGTGCCCCATTCCAGCAACAGCGCAAGCCGCCGCGGCGCCGGCATCAGCACCAGCCAGACGAAGCACAGCACGCAGACGCTGACGATCAGCAGCGTGGCCCAATGCCATCGCGAACGGTGGCGCGTCTCGACATGAACGAACAAAGGCGTGCCCCCGACCCGCCGCCATGGCGGATCCGCCCTCATGATAGGACAGCCCGCCCGGCCTCGCGTACCTGCGTGAAAACGCCGCCACCCGGCCAGGCCCCCGCCGCGGGTCGGCGGCCTATACTTGCGCCGCAGTCGCTGCCGTCTCGCAGCGGCTGCTTGCCCGGCCGGATTCGCGATCGACACGGGCGGTCTGCTTTCAGCTGCCGTCGCTGCCGGGAACCAGAGCATGTCGGACAAATTGCGACCCGCCCGAGCGGTCTATCTGCTGGCACTGCTGACGATCGTCGCCATCGCCATGCTGGTGGCCTCGTTGCTGCTGAACGTGCGCACGCGCGACCTGGAACGTTCGCGCCAGGAAACGGCCAGCCTCACGCGCATGCTGATGGACCAGACCGAGCAGTCCTTCCACAACGCCGATCTTGCCCTGCGCGGCGTCCAGGACCGCCTGCAGACACCGTACGGAACGCAATTGAAGCTCGACAGCCTGCCCATCCAGCTGCTGCTGAGCACGCGGGCCACCGGCCTGCGCCAGGTGGCGGCCCTGTTCGTCGTCGACGCCAACGGCCTGATCGCGAATTCGTCGAGCCAGGAACAGATCCTGCAGGCATCGGTAGCCGACCGCGATTACTTCACCTACTTTTCCGGCGGCAAGGCGAACGGGCTTTTCATGAGCCGGCCGGCCAAGGACGGGCCGAATGCTTCCTGGCGGCTGTATGTTGCCCGGCGCATCGATGCGGCGGACGGGAAATTCCGCGGCGTCGTGGTCGCCGCCATCGATCTGGATCATTTCGAACAGTTCTATGCCTACATGGAACAGGATTTCCGGCGGCCCATCGCGCTCTATCTCAACGACGGCACCCTGGTCGCCAGCCTGCCCCACCGCGAAAGCGGCATCGGCAAACCCGCACCCGAACTGCAGGGGGTGCCGTTCGCGACGACCGACTTCAATGTCAGGGACTTCAGCCGCACGGCCAGGGACGGCTCGAGGCAACGGTTCACGCTTGGCTACGTGACGGATTTCCCGCTGCTGGTGAGCGTCACCGACAACAACGTGGAAGCGCTGGCCAGCTGGCGCGAAACCGCGGTCACGGTCGTGCTCGGCGCGCTGCTGGTATGCATCTTCATCGGCATTGCCGCGGTCCTGCTGGCGATCGAGTTGCGGCGCGAAGGGATGCTCAGTTCGGCGCTGCGGGAGGCCGACGACCGCTATCGGCTCACCATCGATTCGGTGATGGACGCGATCATCTCCGCCGATCAGGCGCTGAACATCGTCATGTTCAACAAGGCGGCGGAACTGATGTTCGGCATACCGGCGGCGCAGATCATCGGCAAGCCGCTGGCCAGCCTGCTGCCGGTGCCGCGGCGCGAGGCGCACGGCGAGCACATCCGCGCCTTCATGGCCTCGGCCGTTCCCTCGCGGACGATGGCGCTGCAGATGGAGATCTTCGGGCTGCGCGCCGACGGCAGCGAATTCCCGATCGAGTCGGCGATTTCGCAGACCGTCATCAACGGCAGGCCGCAGCTCACCGCCGTGCTGCGGGACATCACCGACCGCCGCCGCAAGGAGGCGGCGCTCAACGAGTTGAATTCGGAGCTGCGCCGGCTGTCCGTTTCGCTGCAATCGGTCCGCGAAGAGGAACGCACGCGCATTTCGCGCGAGCTGCACGACGACCTCGGCCAGCAACTGACGGGACTCAAGCTGGAACTGGCATGGTTCAGCGGACGGCTCAGGGACGGCCGCCATGCCGAGCCCGGGACCCTGGACGCCATGCGCGGGATGCTGGACGGCGCGATCGCCTCGGTGCGCCGCATCTCCAGCGAGCTCAGGCCGCGGATTCTGGACGATCTCGACCTGGGCGAGGCCATCTCCTGGCAAGTGGCGGAGATCACCAGGCACGGCACGATCCGGGTCGAGTGCGATCTGCCGGCCGCCGCGCTGGTCACGGACGACGCCATGGCTACCGCGCTGTTCCGGATCGCGCAGGAAGCGTTGACGAATGTGGCGCGCCATGCGGAAGCGGACTGGCTGCAAGTCGGCCTGGTCAGGGAAGGCGGCGACGTGGTGCTGCGCATCCGCGATTCGGGCAAGGGTTTCGTGCACGAACGCGGCGGCAGCGGCATCGGGCTGGTCAGCATGCGCGAACGCGCGGCGGCGCTCGGCGGCAGGTTCGTCCTGACCAGCGCGCCCGGATGCGGCACCACGATCGAGATCCACGTTCCGCTCGATATACCGGCCATGCTGGAAGACGAGACATGAAAGTCGAAATACTCGTTGCGGACGACCATGGGGTTATCCGCAACGGCCTCAAGAAGATTTTCGACGACACGCCAGACCTGGTCTTCGCCGGCGAGGCCTGCGATGGCAAATCCCTGCTCGAGAAGGTCCGCGAACGCGACTGGGATCTGCTCACGCTCGACCTCTCGATGCCGGGACGCAACGGGCTGGAGCTGATCAAGCTCGTCAGGGAACTGCGGCCGCAGCTGCCCATCCTGATCTTCACCATGCACCAGGAAGAGCAATACGCCGTGCGGGCGCTGCGCGCCGGCGCATCGGGCTACCTGACCAAGGAATACGATGGCGACCTGCTGCTGTCGGCGGTCCGCAAGGTCGCCGCGGGCGGCATCTATGTCAGCGCCCGGGTCGCCGAACTGCTGGCCACCGACGTCTCCAAGCCCCTGCTCGCGCCTCCGCACACCTTGCTGTCGAACCGGGAGTTCGAGGTTTTCAGCCGGCTGGTCCGCGGCGTGACCCTGACCGGGATCGCCGAGGAGTTCTCCCTGAGCATCAAGACCGTCAGCACCCACAAGTCGCATCTGCTGGACAAGATGGGCCTGGCCAATCAGTCGGACCTGGTGCGCTACGCGATCAACCACGGCTTGCTCGACGCGGCGCCGGACGACCCGCAGAAGCCGCCGCCGCAACCGTAGGCATCCCGGCGCGGGCAGCCCGGTTTCACGACCTCGTGCGCCGGCGCGCCGGGAAAGACCCGCCGGGTTTTACAGGCGCTTCCAGTCGATGCCGGGCAAGTCGCGGGTGTGCTGCTCGCGCACCGCATCCAGGTCTTGCGGCGACAGGCGCAGCGCCTGCAGCACGCTCGGTGCCAGCTGCGTCGTGCGGACCGCCGCCGCCACCCGCTCGCCGGCGTGCGGCAGGTGCGGATTGCTGAGCAGCAGCGCGACGTGGGTATCGTCGTCGTCGTAACCGCCATGCTCGGCCAGCTTGGCGTCGCCGGACTTGCCGTAGATCACGCCCGCACGGGGGATCACCACCAGGTCGGGTACCCGGCTGTCGTGGGCCGGCACGGGAAACAGCCTGGCCAGTGCCGCCCCGTCCAGCACCTCGCGGATCGCCAGCGACCGGCTCGCCGCGCGCAATGCCGCCGCCACGCGCGGCGTCGCCGCCGGATCGCGCAGCCAGACCAAGGCGCCCTGGTCCGTCGTGAGCTGCGCCAGGGCACCGGGCGCGGCCCGCTCGATGGTCTCGCGCAGGGCTTTCTTGTCGACATGCCGCAGACGGCGGCGGTCGATCGGCGCGTTGCCGTGCTTGGCGGTGATCACCAGCAGGGTGGAATCGAGCAGCCGGCGCTGGCGCAGGGCCGTCACCATCTGTCCGAGCAGGGCGTCGCAATGCCCGATGGCCGCATCCAGCGTCGCGCTCGGAGTGCCGTCGGCGGCGGCGTATCCGGCCAGTTTCTGCGCCACGTTGACCGCCTGCAGGTTCATGCCGAACAGGGCGGGCACCGGCGCGCGATGCGTGTGATCGTGGTTCCAGCCGGCGATCTGGTCGAGCAGCGCGCCGGCCTTCATCGTGTCGTAGCGTTCGGTGCGCTGCACCGAGCCGGTGATGTGGTCGACCGGCCTGGAGCGCGCTCCCTCGTAGTCGCCGCCGATCTCCGGCGTGTAGAGATCGTCGATGCCCTGCCCGTCCGGGCCGCCGAGGATCTCGTAGACCGGGTGCTTGTCGATCCAGGCGGTATGGCCGCCGGCCGCGTGGACCACGTCGAAGACGGTGTTGCTGCGCAGATACTCGTGCGGGTAGACAGGGGCGCAGCTGCCCGGGCGGCGGGGCAGGCGGGACGCGTCCAGCGTACGCCGGCCGTGCGCATCGGGGGGGCCGTCGGCGGCCTCGTCGAAGGCCACCGTGGTTCCCTGCCGGCCCGCCCGGCAATCGGCCTCGGTAGCGGACAGGCTGCGGTCGTAACTCACGTCGTAATACACCCCGGTCGCCGCCGGGGTGCCGCCGGTCATGATGCCGAGCAGGCCGGGAAACGAGTCGGCGGGGACCACCGTGTGCGCGTCGAGGTATTCCACGCCGTGCGCGGCCAGACCAGCGAGCGTCGAACGCGGGTGGCGGCGGATGTAGTGATCCAGATCGGTCGCGTGCATGCCGTCGACGCTGACCAGCAGCACGTGGCGGATCGGCGACGGCGGCATGACGGCGTGTGCCGGCGGCGACAGCATGGCGGCCATGGCGGCCGCGGCCAGCAGCGTGCGGGGTGTGTTCATCGAA
>JAGWMU010000222.1 GCA_028873095.1 Pseudomonadota bacterium
CGAGGTCGGCGACCGCGGTACCCACGCCGGTCGCGGCGAACACGCCGCCCAGCGCGGCCAGGGTCAGTGGCAACAGCGCCGCCCAGCCCAGCGTATCCAGCAGGCGGCGGCCTTCGGCCAGCCCCGCGATCGGCCGCGCGCGTGTGACCCACAGCGCCGCAATCAGCGCCACCACGCAGGCCAGCGCGAGGCACGTCAGGGTCATTTGCGTGGCGTTGAACAGCCGCCAGTGACCGAGGGCGATGTAGCCGCCAAACAGCGCCACCGCCAGTGTCACCAGCGGAATCAGCAACGCCGGGCCGAACAGGCGGTGGCCCAGGCGTGCGGCGTCGGCTTCGCGCTCGCGCGCGTCGCGTTCCACAAGGTGTCCACGGGTCATGCGGGGCGACAGGACGGCCAGCGCGATCACGCCCACGCCCGCCAGCTGCGCCGGTAGCCGGTGGTGGGCGGCCGCGGCCAGCAGCACCCACTTGCCGCCTGCGATCAGCACCGCCAGTACGCCCCAGAATGCCGCATGCGACCAGCGGCGGTCGCGCAGGTTCAGGATCGCGGCGCCGGCGAGGAACAGCGCGATCAGCCAGTAGGCCTGTTCGATCGTCAGCATGGTGCGCCGGCCTTCACACTTCGTCATTCCTGCGAAGGCGGGAATCCGGCGCATTTGTTTTTTCCATCCCTGGGACTGGGTTCCGGCCATTCCCTGGCCGGGATGACGTTATGGTGACGGTTTGGGCGATGGTCCCGATGCGCCGTGCGAACAGCACCGTGCGGATCGCGTGGATGATGAACGCGGCGATCGCGGTCGGCAGCGCCCACAGCGCGATCTGCAGCGGCTGCAGTTCGATGCCGTGCTGCGCGTAGAAACCCTGGATCAGCAGCACCGCACCGAGTGCGATGAACACATCCTCGCCGAAGAACCGGCCTATGTTGTCGGTGGCGGCGCTGAACGCGCGTATGTCGTTGCGTTCGTTCTGATCGAGTGCAGTACCGCGCTTCTCGGCAGCACCTTCTGCCATCGGAGCCAGCAGCGGTCGCACGGTTTGCGCGTGCCCCGCTACGTCGGTCAATCCGACCATCGCAAGGATTTGTCGTATCGCGAGATAGACGATCAAAAGGCGAGAGAAGGTGAGCCCCTTCAGCGTTGTGATCCAGTTGCCGACGTGTTCACGCAGGCCGGCGCGTTCCAGCACGCCGATCGCGGGCAGCGTCAGCACGTACAGCAGCAAGGCGCGTTCCGATACGAAGCTGGTGCCGAGCAGCGCCAGGATGTCGCCGATGGATTTGCCCGCCGCGAGGCCGCTGACGATGCCTGCCACCACCACGACCGGCACCGGGTTGAAGCGCAGCGCGAAACCCGCGACGACAACGAGCACGCCGAGCAGCGGCAGATAATGGAGCAGGGTGGTCATGCCGGGCGCGCTGCCGCCACGATCCGTACGCCTGCGTCGGTCAGCGCCCGGTGCAGGCGTTCCGCGAATGCCGCGGCATTCGCTCGATCGCCATGGACGCACAAGCTGTCGGCTTCGATGCGCACCTTGCTGCCGTCGCTGGCGGTGGTTTCCTTCGTGGTCGCAATGGAAACGGCTTGCGCCACGGCGGCATCGACGTCCTCGATGACGGCGCCTGCTTCCGAACGCGGCGTCAGCGAACCGTCCGCGTGATAGCGGCGGTCGCAGAACCCTTCGCGCTGCACGCGCAGACCCGCCGCGCGCCCGGCGTCCACCAGCGCGCTGCCGGCGAGTCCCACGAGTATCAGTGTCGGGTTGAAGTCTCGCACCGCGGCGGCGATGGCATAGGCCAGCGCGCGGTCGCGCGCGGCCATGTTGTACAGCGCGCCGTGCGGTTTGACGTGATGCAGGTGCGTGCCGGCCGCGCGCACGAAGGCGTGCAGCGCGCCGAGCTGGTACAGCGTCTGCGCGTAAACGTCGTTGGGCAGAATCTTCATTTCGCGCCGGCCGAAACCCTGCAGGTCCGGCAGCGAGGTATGCGCGCCGATGGCGACGCCGTGTTCGAGACAAAGAGCAACCGTGGCGCGCATGATCGACGGATCGCCGGCATGGAATCCGCAGGCAACGTTGGCCGAGGTGATCCACGGCATCACGCTGGCGTCGTCGCCCATGCGCCATGCGCCGAAGGATTCACCTAGGTCGGCGTTGAGGTCGATCGTGTTCATGCAATCAGTCGTGTGGCGATGCCGGTTTCCAGTCGGGTCAGGGCGCGTTCGCGTTCGCGCAGCGCGCGCAAGGCGTCGTCGAACGTGCATGGCGTGAAGCGTAGCGCATCGCCCGGCCGCCGTTGCGCGAGGCGTGGAATGTCCACCGCCGCGATCTGGCCGATGCGCGGGTAGCCGCCACTGACCGGGCATTCCGGCCCGAATGCGATGGCTTGACCGGACGGCGGCAATTGCAGGGTGCCGGGCACGCAGCCCTCGCTGACCATCTCGATCGGTTCGCGGAATTCCAGTGCCGGGCCGGACAGGCGCAGGCCTGCGCGATTGGAGTCCGCTTGCACCGTAAAGATTTCTGAAAACAGCAGCTTGTGTGATATTTCTTTCAGCTTGTCGAAGTGATTTCCCGGCAGCAATCGCAAAGTCACGGGCGTTTCCTCCGGGAACCATGGCCGCGGATCGAGTCGCCAGCTCATGGGCATGGATGCAGTGGCCCGCGCGGGGCTCGTCGCGGCTCCCATCGCCAGCGTGTCGCCTGTGCGTAATGGTCGGCCCGCGAGCGGCCCGAGACGCGCGTTGACGTCCGTGCCGCGGCTGCCGAGCACCGGCGCTACCTCGATGCCGCCGCGAACGGCCAGGTAGCTGCGGCAGCCGGAGCGCATCGCACCCAGCTCGACCGTCGCGCCAGCGGCCACGAATACCGACGCCCACGTCTGCTGATCGGCGCCATCCATGCGGAATGGAATCGGTGCGCCGGTGACGGCGATCCATGCGTCGCCGCGGAAGCGCAGCGTTGGCCCGAGCAGGGTGATTTCCAGCGCGCACGCATCGGATGGGTTGCCGCACAGGGCGTTGGCGATCCGCAATGCGGGTGCATCGAAAGCACCGGCGCGGCCTACGCCGAGATGCGCGAAGCCCGGGCGTCCCGTGTCCTGCAACGTCGTCAGCAAACCGGATTTCAGAACCTCGATCGTCATGCATCGCGCTCCGCGAGACGCGCGAATTCGTCCGCCTCGATCGCACGAAAACGCACGCGATCGCCTGGCGCCAGCAGGCACGGTGGCTCGCGCGCGGGATCGAAAAGCGCAAGCGGCGTGCGTCCTCTCAGGTGCCAGCCACCGGGCAGTTCGCGAGGGTAGATGCCGGCCTGCGCGCCGCCGATCGCCACCGAACCGGCTGGGACGCGCGTGCGCGGCGTGGTGCGACGCGGCACCTGCAATGCGGGATCGAGGCCGAGCAGGTAAGGGAAACCCGGTGCGAAACCGAGCATCGCGACGGCGTATTCCGCCGCCGTGTGGCGTGCAATGACATCGCCGCGCGGCAGCCCCGCGTGTACCGCGACCGCGTCGAGGTCGGGTCCGTATGCGCCGCCGTAGCACACCGGGATTTCCACGAAATTCGGACCGGCAGGAGGCGTGGGGGAACCCTTTTCCCTCCGGGAGAGGGGCAGGGGTGAGG
>JAGWMU010000223.1 GCA_028873095.1 Pseudomonadota bacterium
GGTACAGATGCCTGCCGGGCTTGAGGTCGTCGAGCACCAGCGTGCCGGTGGGCTTGCGGCTGACGATCAGCGGGTCGCCGGGCCTGAGGTGCTGCAGGCGCGAGGTGAGCGGGCCGTCGGGCACCTTGATCGAGAAGAACTCCAGGTGCTCCTCCCAGTTCGCGCTGGCGATCGAGTAGGCGCGCATCAGCGGGCGGTTGCCGGTTTCCAGCCCGATCATCACGAACTGGCCGCTGTCGAAACGGAAGCCGGGATCGCGCGTGGTGCGGAAACTGAAGAGGCTGTCGTTCCAGTGATGCACGTCGATCACGCGCTCGGTCGCCAGTGCCACCATGTTGGTTGTCTCGATGTGGTTGCCGTATCGGGCATGGGGTCGCGCCCGGCCGTCCGGCGAAGCCGCGGGCGGGCCTCGCGGGCAGGGCGGCGAAGTCGCCGTGCCTTGCGAGTGCCGGGAGAACCGCGGCGGCAAACGCCTATTGTAGGCGATCCGCTGCCGGTGCGTCTGTGGCCGGCAAGGCGGCGCGGCGGCGCCAGGGCGCGAGAGGCGCACCCTGGCGACATGGCGGTCCCCGATCTGGACGGCGGCGGCGGTACCGGGTCAGCAGATGCGGATGTGATCTTCCACCGTGCGTACCCCCGGGGCCGACCATACGGCGTGTTCGACGGCCTGCCGTTCGTCCCAGTTGTCGACTTCGCCTTCGATCTTGACCGTGCCGCCTTCGCGGATGTCGATGCTGATGCGGTTGGCCTCGACGGCGGCATGGCGCTTCAATGAATCGAGGATGCGCTGTTTGACGTCGACGGCATCGACCATGGCGGCGAGGGCGATGTCGTTGCTCACGCCGGTCACGCCGGAAAGCTTGCGCACTTCGGATTCGGCCGCGGTGCGCTGATAGTTCCATTTCACCTGGCCGGTCAGCGAAACCCAGCCGTTCTGCACCTTGACCCGCACCGCATCCCGCGGGATGGCCGCGTTCCAGGCCAGGATGTTGAGCGCCCGCTGGGCGATCTCGTCGTCGTTGATCTTCTTTTCCCCGGGGAAGCGCACGTCGATCTTCTGCGCGATCGCCTTGACCCCCTTCACCCGCCACGTGGCGCGCTCGGCGGCCATTTTCTGCGTGTAGTTCGGGACATGGCCGGTAAGCGTGACCACGCCGTTTTCCGCTGTTACGCCGATCTCCGCTGAATCGATGCTCGGCTCGAAGTCGAGCTCGTCCAGAACGTTTTGACGCAAGTCTTTGTCGTTCATTGCCAGGCTCCAGTGAGTTGTTCGGGAACGGCCATTGCCCCACGCACGGAGCGCGAGCATGTTGACCTGGATCAACGCGGCGGCAGTCTCATGGCACGTGGTACCCCGCGTGCCGGCTGCGCGTTGGCCTGCGTCCTGGCCATGGGGTGTCCGACCGGAACCGGCGCCGTTCCTATAGACTTCCGGCGACGAGAGTGGCCCGGTTTCCACTTGTTTTTTCGATCGATCGCCAAACTGTGGAACAGTGAGCGCTTCAGAAATCCGACAGAGCCAGCCGCGCCGCCCAGTTACGCCGGATCCAGGCGACTGGCGCGTCTGCGTGGCGCCGATGATGGACTGGACCGATCGGCACTGCCGTTATTTCCACCGCCTGCTGTCGCCGCGGGCGCGGCTGTATACCGAGATGGTGACCAGTGCGGCGCTGGTGCGCGGCAAGCAGCTGCGCCTGCTGGAACACAGCCGGCAGGAGCACCCGGTAGCGTTGCAATTGGGCGGCAGCGATCCGCACGAGTTGGCGCAGGCCGCCTGCGCCGGTGCGGCGGCGGGCTACGACGAGATCAACCTCAACGTGGGTTGCCCGTCCGACCGCGTGCAGTCGGGGCGCTTCGGCGCCTGCCTGATGCGCGAGCCGGCGCTGGTCGGCGACTGCGTGAGGGCGATGCGCGACGCGCTCGCGGATGCGGACCGGCCGGTGCCGGTGACGGTGAAGTGCCGCATCGGCGTGGACGACCAGGACGATTACGCCGGCCTGCAGCATTTCACCGAAACGATGCTCGGCGCCGGTGTCGAGGTGCTGGCGGTGCACGCGCGCAAGGCGTGGCTGCAGGGACTTTCGCCGAAGGAGAACCGCGAAGTTCCGCCGCTGGATCACGAGCGGGTGTACCGGCTCAAGCGCGAATTTCCGCAGCTCGTGGTGGTGATCAACGGCGGCATCGCCACGGTCGCCCAGGCGCAGGCGCACCTGGCGCAGGTGGATGGGGTGATGCTGGGGCGCGCGGCCTACCACGATCCTTATCTGCTGGCGCGGATCGAGGCGGCATTGCATGGCGCGCCGCTGCCGTCGCGCGACGACGTGCTGCGCCGCCTGCGGCCGTATGTCGAGGCCGAGCTGGCCCGCGGCACGGCGCTGAAGCACATCAGCCGGCACTTGCTGGGGTTGTACCAGGGCGAGCCGGGGGCGCGCGCTTTCCGGCGCACGATCAGCGAGCGCGCGCATCTGCCGGGGGCCGGCTGGGCGCTGCTGGAACAGGCGCTGGCGCCCTGTCGGGATGCGGCGTGACAGGCGCCGGCCATCCGGTCAGTATTCAGCCCCGACAACCTAAGCTTCAGGCCTGAGCAGGTGTCGGGCTGGATCATCGCACATGACTGAAAACGTAAATTTCACTCTCGCTCTGCTGGTATCGCTGTGGCTGGGGGTTGCCGCGCCGGCATCGGCGCAACCGGCACAGCCGCTGACACTCGACCAGGCGGTGCTCAAGGTGCGGCAGCAGACCGGCGGCACCGTGCTGTCGGCCGAGCCGCATCGCATCGGCCGGCGCGTGGAGTACCGCATCAAGGTGCTCACGCCGGACGGGCATGTGCGGGTGATCTCGGTATCTGCCGGCATCCCGCACGAGCGTTCGTCCCCGGCGACGGTGCCCGACTCTCCCCGTCGCGCCGTGCCGGACATGTTCCGGGGCAACCCGGTTGAACCAATCCAACAACCGGTCATCATCGATGTCGGTCATAGAGGGGGACTTTGAATGCGTATCCTTTTGGTGGAGGACGAAGCGCCGTTGCGCGAGACGCTGGCGGCGCGCCTGAAGCGCGACGGCTTCGCCGTCGATGCGGCGCAGGACGGCGAGGAAGGCATCTACCTCGGCCGTGAAGTGCCGTTCGACCTGGCGATCATCGACCTGGGCCTGCCCAAGATGTCAGGCATGGAACTGGTCAAGGCGCTGCGCGAACACGGCCAGCGCTACCCGATCCTGATCCTCACCGCGCGCGGCAGCTGGCAGGACAAGGTCGAGGGGCTGAAGAACGGCGCCGACGACTATCTGGTGAAGCCGTTCCACGTGGAGGAGTTGCTGGCGCGCATCAACGCGCTGGTGCGCCGCGCCAGCGGCTGGTCCAAGCCGGTCCTTGCCTGCGGCATGATCAAGCTGGACACCACCGCGCAGTCGGTGACGGTGGAAGGCAAGCTGGTCGACCTGACCAGCTACGAGTACAAGGTGCTGGAGTACCTGATGCTGCATGCCGGCGAGCTGGTCTCCAAGGCCGACCTGACCGAGCACATCTACCAGCAGGATTTCGACCGCGATTCCAACGTGCTCGAAGTGTTCATCGGCCGGTTGCGGCGCAAGCTCGACCCGGAAGGCACCCTCAAACC
>JAGWMU010000224.1 GCA_028873095.1 Pseudomonadota bacterium
AGGCGTACCTCACGGCGGCCGGGGTCGCCACCGAGGCGATCCGCGTGGACGAGTACACCGGTCGACGCTTCCTGTTCTTCGCCGACCCGGACGGCCTGCCGCTGGAGTTGTACGAGACCGGCGAGGCCTGACACCCGCCAGAAAAAAAGCCCGCCGAATGGCGGGCTTTCTGTTTCGGCACGAAGCGTTCGCTCAGCCGAGCAGCACGCGGTTCATGCGCTGCACGAAGGCGGCCGGATCCGGCAGCTGGGCACCGGCCGCGATCTCGGCCTGCTCCAGCAGCAGCAGCGCCAGGTCCTTCGCCTTGCCCTCGTCGCCCTCGGACGTCACACGCTGTACCAGCGCATGCGCCGGGTTGACCTCCAGCGTCGGCTTGGCGTCCGGCAGGTCGTGGCCGGCCTCGCGCAGCAGGCGTGCCAGGTGCGGCGCCATCTCGTAGTCGGACAGGGCCAGGCAGGACGGGCTGTCGGTGAGACGCGCGGACACCTTCACCTCGCCCACGCGGTCGCCAAGCAGTTCCTTGAGCCTGGCCAGCAATGGCTCGGCGGCCTTGGTCGCCTCTTCCTGCTTCTGCTTGTCCGCCTCGTCCAGCGGCAGCTCGCCCTTGGCCACGTTCTTGAGCTTCTTGCCGGCGTATTCGCTCAAGGAACCGACCATCCACTCGTCGATGCGGTCGGACATCAGCAGCACCTCGATGCCCTTGGCCTTGAACGCCTCCAGCTGCGGGCTGCCCGCGGCGGCGGCGTAGCCGTCCGCAGTGATGTACCAGAGGGTGTCCTGGCCCACCGCCATGCGGCCGATGTAGTCGTCCAGCGACACCGTCTGCTCGGCGCCGTTGCCCTTGGTGCTGGCGAAGCGCAGCAGCCTGGCGATGCGCTCGCGGTTGGCGCCGTCCTCGGCGATGCCTTCCTTCAGCGTGTTGCCGAAGGCCTTGTAGAAAGTGGCGAACTTCTCCGGCTCGTCGCGGGCCAGCTTCTCGATCAGGTCGAGCACGCGCTTCACGCAGGCCGACTTGATCCGCTCCAGGTTGCGGTTCTGCTGCAGGATCTCGCGGCTGACGTTCAGCGGCAGGTCGTCGGCATCCACCACGCCGCGCACGAAGCGCAGGTAGTTCGGCAGCAGTTCCTCGGCCGCGTCCATGATGAAGACGCGCTTGATGTAGAGCTTGAGGCCCTTGCGCTCGTCGCGGCCGCCCATCATCAGGTCGAACGGCGGCTGCGCCGGCAGGTACAGCAGGGTGGTGAAGCTCTGGCTGCCCTCGACGCGGTTGTGCGTCCATGCCAGCGCGTCGTTGAAGTCGTGGCCGAGCGACTTGTAGAAACCCTGGTAGTCCTCGTCGCTGATGTCGGCCCTGGGCTTGGTCCACAGCGCCGAGGCGTCGTTGGCGGTTTCCCATTCGGCGGCGGGCGCCTCCCCGTCGTCCTGCTTCGGCGCCTCCTTCGGGATGCGGATCGGAAAGGCGACGTGGTCGGAGTATTTGCGGATCAGCGAACGCAGCTGCCAGCCCTTGAGGAACTCGTCCTCGTCGGCCTTCAGGTGCAGGGTCACCGAGGTGCCGCGCTCGACCAGTTCGACCGGCTCCAGCGAGTATTCGCCCTTGCCGTCGCTTTCCCACTTCACGCCCTCGCCGGCCGGCGCATCGGCGCGGCGGGTGACGACGGTGACCTTGTCGGCCACCACGAAGGCGGAATAGAAGCCCACGCCGAACTGGCCGATCAACCGCGCGTCGGCCTTCTGCTCGCCGCTCATCGCCTCCAGGAAGCGGCGCGTGCCGGAGCTGGCGATGGTGCCGATGTTGGCCACCACCTCGTCGCGGGTCATGCCGATGCCGTTGTCGTGCACGGTGACGGTGCGCGCGGTCTCGTCCCAGCTCACGTCGATGTGCAGCTCGCTGTCGCCGGCGGACAGCTCGGGCCTGGCGATCGATTCGAAGCGCAGCTTGTCGCAGGCGTCGGAGGCGTTGGAGATCAGCTCGCGCAGGAAGATTTCCTTGTGCGAGTACAGCGAATGCGTGACCAGGTGCAGGACCTGGGCGACTTCGGCTTCGAATTTACGGGTTTCGGCAGGTGCGTTCATGGATGGCAACTCTATGTCAGGCGGAAAGGACAAATGGCGCAACAGACGGGCGGCCGGCCGGCACCGGCCCCTCGTCCCGCCCCCTTCCCCCACGCGTCTCCACGAGGGGCGAGGGTGCAATGGTGGCGGTCATGCCGCGCGTACCCGCCGACGCGGCGGTGCGCGGGCCGCTCGGCTGCCGGACGGCAGCGGACGATGCCGAGCCATGGGCAGTCATGCGGAAAACCGCGCCGGCGGCAGCCCGCAATTATTCGGGGCGCCGCGCGCGGGTTTCAAGGGGCGTGGCGCGATGCGCATGCCTGCCGGCGAGGGCCCTCCGGTGGCGTTCTCCGCAAACCCCGCCGCAGGCGGCGGCGCCCGGCAGCACATAGAATGTCCGCATGACCTACCGCGGCCGTTTCGCCCCTTCGCCCACCGGCCAACTGCATTTCGGCTCGCTGGTGGCGGCCGTCGGCAGCTGGCTGAGCGCGCGGCACGCCGGCGGCCAGTGGCTGCTGCGGATGGAGGACATCGACCCCACCCGCGAAGTCGCCGGGTCCGCCGCCGGCATTCTCGCCGCGCTGCCGGCCTTCGGGCTGGCGGCCGATGCGGCGCCGCTGTTCCAGTCGCAGCGCCGCAGCGCGTACGACGCGGCGTTCGAACAGCTGCGCGGCGCGGGCATGGCCTTTGCCTGCTGGTGCAGCCGCAGCGAACTGGCGCTCGACGGCGGCATGCACCGCGACGGGCAATGCGTCGCGCCGGCCAACCCGGATCGCCCGCCGGCATGGCGCCTGCGGGTGCCGGACGTCGCGATCGATTTCCACGACGCGCTGCAGGGCCCGCAGCGCGAGCATCTGCGCCAGAGCGTGGGCGACTTCGTGATCCGCCGGGCGGACGACGCCTATTCGTACCAGCTGGCCTGCGTGGTGGACGATGCGTTCCAGGGCATCACCGAGGTGGTGCGCGGCCACGACCTGCTCGACTCCACCGCCCGGCAGATCTGGCTGCAACGCTGTCTCGGGCTGCCCACGCCGGCGTATCGGCACCTGCCGCTGGTGCTGGACGGCGATGGCCGCAAGCTGTCCAAATCCGACCGGGCCGTTCCCGTCGACCCGGCCAGTCCGCTGCCGGCCCTGCGTCAGGCACTGGCCTTCCTGGGGCTGCCGGCACCCGCGGGAGCCGTCGACGTGCACGGATTGCTGGCGCGGGCGCTGGCCGATTTCGACCCCGCCCTTTTGCCGCAATGCAGCGGTCGTTCTGTCGACTGAACCGCTATAAAGCAACCGTGCCCCGGCCCGCTGCGACAACACAATTGCAGCACTCTTCTGCGATGCTGCCCGGCGTGACACGCACCCTCTTGCTTCACCACACAGGAGATCCACAACATGACTCAGCGCACGGCATTGGTTACAGGCGGTACCGGTGGCATCGGTGGCGCGATCATCCGCTACCTGGCCGGCCAGGGGCATCGCGTTGCCACCAATTACCGTGA
>JAGWMU010000039.1 GCA_028873095.1 Pseudomonadota bacterium
ATCGTCACCATCGCCAGCACGCAGATCAGCTGCCAGCCCCAGAAGGTGAATCCGGCCAGCTTGCCCAGCGCCAGCCGGGCGTGGCCGGTGCGCTGCACCACGTAGTAGCAGGTGCCCATCAGCGCCGAGCCGCCGAAGGCGAAGATCACCCCGAAGGTGTGATCCGGCCGGAACCGGCTGAACGTGATGAAGGGAATGTTGAAGTTGAGCGCAGGCCACATCAGTTCGGCGGCGATGTAGACGCCCACCGACATACCGATGATGCCCCACACGGCGGCCGCGAGCAGGAACTGGCGCACGACCTTGTCGTTGTAATACTCGGTATCTGGCATACGAACTCCCCAATGTAGCGCCGGATTATTCGAGATCGGCCGGTCCATTGCCTTGACCAGGATCAAGAGGCTGCGACATTGTGCCTCACCCGCGGCGCGTCGCGGCCATGCCAGGGGCTCGTCCTGGTCGCCGGCCTGGGGAGGTTCCGCGCAACCGGCGAGGCAGGCGTCGGCGGCTGGTCCAGGCGCAGGCCATGGCCGGGTCGTGGCCGGCGGGTGCAGGCCGGCCACGGCGCCGGTCGCCGCATGCGGCTTGCCCGGGGAGCCGGTCCGCGCGACCATCGGCGCCCCCTTGCGGACATCGTGCCGCCTGCGCCGGGGCTAACCAGGGCAGCCCCGAGGCGCTACCGTATCCCCCTGTGCAGACATCTACCCGGTTGATTTCATGAGCGAGCGAGATACCCCCCGGCCACGCGTGGCCGAGCCCGTGGGCCGTCGGCCCAGCGTCGGCGTGACCATAGGCAAGGTCACGGTTGGCGGCGGCGCGCCCATCGTGGTGCAGTCGATGACCAATACCGATACCGAGGACGCCGCCGGCACCGCCAGGCAGATCGCCGAGCTGGCCCGCGCCGGCTCCGAGCTGGTGCGCATCACGGTGAACACGCCGGCCGCCGCCGCGGCGGTGCCGCGCATCGCCGAGCGGCTGGCGATGATGGGCGTGGAGGTGCCGATCATCGGTGACTTCCACTACAACGGCCACCAGTTGCTTGAGGCCGAGCCGGCCTGCGCCGAGGCGCTGGCGAAATACCGGATCAACCCGGGCAACGTCGGCTTCGGCAAGAAGAAGGACGGCCAGTTCGGCGCCATCATCGAGATGGCGCTGCGCTACAACAAGCCGGTGCGCATCGGCGCCAACTGGGGCTCGCTGGACCAGAGCATGGTGGCGGCGCTGATGGACCAGAACCACACCCGTACCGAGCCCTGGGAGGCGTCCCATGTCGCGCGCGAGGCGCTGATCCGCTCGGCGCTGGACTCCGCCGCCAGGGCCGAGGAGATCGGCCTGCCGCGCGAACGCATCATCCTGTCGTGCAAGGTGTCCGGGGTGCAGGAGCTGATCGCGGTGTACCGCGACCTCGCCGTGCGCTGCGACTACGCCCTGCACCTGGGCCTGACCGAGGCCGGCATGGGCTCGAAGGGGATCACCGCCTCCAGCGCCGCGCTGGCGGTGCTGCTGCAGGAAGGCATCGGCGACACCATCCGCATCTCGCTCACCCCCGAGCCGGGCGGAGCGCGCAGCGGCGAGGTGATCGTGGCGCAGGAACTGCTGCAGACGATGGGCCTGCGCTCGTTCACCCCGCTGGTCACCGCCTGCCCCGGCTGTGGCCGCACCACCAGCGAGTTCTTCCAGGTGCTGGCGAAGACCGTGCAGGCGCACGTGCGCGAGCAGATGCCGCTGTGGCGCGTCAAGTACGACGGCGTGGAGAACCTCACCCTCGCGGTGATGGGCTGCATCGTCAACGGCCCGGGCGAGTCCAAGCACGCCAACATCGGCATCTCGCTGCCGGGCAACGGCGAGGCGCCGGCGGCGCCGGTGTTCATCGACGGGCAGAAGGCGATGACCCTGCGCGGCGACAACATCGCCGGCGAATTCGTGGCCATCCTGGACGATTACGTCGCGCGCACCTATACCGCCCGCGGGGAGTAGGGCGGGCCGCGCCGTTCCGGCAGGTCGCCCCGCGTCGGCGGCGCAGGCGGCTTCTGTCAAGTTTCCGGTGCCGGTGCCGAAACCGTCTTCATGAAGCGATCGTTCGAACAGACGGTTGCCCGCACGGAGATCGGCAGTGACGACCAGCCCGCAGTTCCGTACGGCCATCGTTTATGTGGTGCTGGCACTGCTCTGGACCGGACTCGCCGACCGCGCGCTCGAGGTCTTCGTGCCGGACCGGCAGGAACTGTTCCTGGCCATGCTCATGACCGGCTGGCTGTCCGTGCTGGGCACCGGCCTGATGCTGTACTGGATGATCGGCCACGATCTGCGGCGGCTGGCCGAGGCCAACCGGGCATTGCAGCGCGGGCACCAGCAGGTGTTGCATGTGCTGGTCTCGGCGATGGACATCCGCCACCGGGAGACCAGCGATCACTCCGACCGCGTGATGCGGATGAGCGAGGGGCTGGCGCGGCTGGCCGGGGTGCACGGCGAGGCACTGCAGAACCTGAAGCTGGGCGCGCTGCTGCACGACATCGGCAAGCTGGCGATTCCCGACGCCATCCTGACCAAGCCCGGCAAGCTCGACGACCAGCAGACGTCGACCATGCGCCGCCATCCGCAGATCGGCCACGACCTGCTCGATCAGGTGGATTCGCTGCGCGCGGCCGTCGACATTCCCTACGCGCACCATGAGCGCTGGGACGGCGGCGGCTATCCGCGCGGGCTGCGCGGCGAGGAGATCCCGCTGGCGGCACGCATCTTCAGCGTCGTGGATGTCTGGGATGCGCTGATTTATCCGCGCGTCTACAAGCCCGCGTGGCCGGAAGACGAGGTGCTCGCCTACCTGGGCGATGCGGCCGGCAGCCAGTTCGATCCCGCGCTGGTGGCGCTGTTCCTGGCCCATTACGAGGCGTTGAAGCAGCTCGGGCAATCGGTCCTGCCCGGCGGCTTGCAGCTAGGCTCATTTCCCGGCGACATCGACCGCGGGTGGCCGGCGCGCGGCCTGTTGCAGATACGCTGAGGCGGGCCGGGCGGCGACCGCATGCCATGCCGCGGCGTCGAAGGGCTGCCGCGACAGTTCGCGCACCTGGGCAAGGAACGCGTCGCGCGGCAGTTCCAGCGCGCCCAGCCCGAGCAGGTGCGGATTGCTGACCTGGGCGTCGATCAGCGGAAAATCCCAGCCGTGCAGCAGCTCGGCCAGCGCGATCAGCGCGACCCGCGAGCCGCCGCTGTGCGCGCTGAACATCGATTCGCCGCAGAACAGCCGCCCGATCGCCACGCCGTAGACGCCGCCGACCAACCGTTCGCCGTCCCACACCTCGACGCTGTGGGCGTGGCCCAGATCGTGCAGCGCCGTATAGGCATCGACCATCGCCGGGCTGATCCAGGTGCCCGGCTGCTGCGGCCGCGGCGCGGCGCAGGCCAGCATCACCTGGCGGAACGCCCGGTCCACGCTGACCTGCCAATCCTTGCCGCGCAGGCTGCGGCGCAGGCTGCGGTTGGGCGCCAGCCGGTCGGTGCGAAACACGCAGCGCGGGTCGGGCGACCACCACAGGATCGGCTCGTGCTCGCCGAACCACGGGAAGATGCCGTTCGCGTAGGCGGCCAGCAGCCGCGCCGGCGACAGATCGCCGCCGAACGCGAGCAGGCCGTTGGGCTTGCGCAGCGCCTGCCGCGGGTCGGGGAAGCGGTCAGGGGCAACGGGATCGAGCAGGGGCAGGCGGATCATCGCTGACTGTCTGGTAGCGGAAGGTCGAATCTACCGCTTGCGGACGAAGCTGCGCATGGTCAGACCCATGCTGGTGCGGAACGCTTGCGGCCGCGGCATGCCTTCGTCGGCCGCAACGAATACGAATTGGTCGCCTTCGAGCCGGTAGATGGCAGGCAGTTGCCTGCCTGCATCCACGCCTATCGAGTCCACCCAGGTGATGGCCTTCGGCGTGGCGGATGCGTCCAGCGTGAAGTCGCCTTCCAGCAGCAGTTCGCCCGAGACAGTGCGCACCTCGAAATGTTTGCCGCGGATCAGGGTGAGCGCACCGGCAGCGCCGTGATCGTCGGGCGGATTGGGGACGCCGTTTTCCTCGAAACCGGTTTGCTCCCAGGCACCTTGCAGGGCGGCAAGATCGTCTGCGGAATCAGTTGGGCTGTGGTCGAGCGGCGATGCCATGTCGATCCTTCGATTGCGTGTCGCACCATGATGGCATGTCAGTGCTGGGCATAGGGGCTGTGCGCCATGCACTCGTCCGCGTAGCGATCCATGGCCTGCGCTTCGTCGCGCAGGGCTGCGCGTACCGCGGCGCGGAAACCTTCATGCATCAGCAGGTGCCGCGAATGTGTGCGCACCGGAAGGAAGCCGCGCGCCAGCTTGTGCTCGCCCTGCGCGCCGGGCTCGAAGCGGGCGAGCCTGTTGGCGATCGCGTACTCGATGCCGCGGTAGTAGCACAGCTCGAAATGCAGGCCGGGGACATCCACTGCGGCGCCCCAGTAGCGGCCGTACAGCACGCCGCCGCCCTGCAGGAACAGCGCCATCGCGACGATGCTGTCCGCGCGGCGCGCCAGCGCCAGCTGCACGCACCGGCCAAGCGCGCCGAGCCGGGCGAAGAACGCCGCGGTCAGCGCCGCGTGGTTGCCCTTGGCGTCGAAGGTGGCCGCATACAGCGCATGCACCCGCTGCCACTCGCCGGGGCTCAGGGTGTCGCCGCTGCGCCACTCGAGCGCGAGGCCGCTGGCCTCGACCCGGCTGCGTTCGCGCAGGATGTTCTTGCGCTTCTTGTGGGTGAGCGCGGCGAGGAAATCGGGGAAATCGCGGTAGTCCCGGTTGTGCCAGTGGAACTGCACGTCCGAGCGGGCCAGCCAGCGCTGGTCCGGCGTGCCGCCCTCGAATGCGCCGAGTTCGCCCTCCGGCAGGAAATTCGCGTGCACCGAGGACAGGCCGAGCCGCGAGGCTTCGCTGCGCATCGCCCCGACCAGCGCCCGCTGCAGGGGCGCGCTGTGTCGATGCCGGCCCGCCAGCAGGCGCGGGCCGGGCACCGGCGAGTAGGGCACGGCATTGAGCAGCTTCGGGTAATACTCGCCGCCGGCGCGTTCCCAGGCTCCGGCCCAGCTGAAGTCGAACACGAACTCGCCGTGCGAGTTGCCCTTCAGGTACAGCGGCGCGGCGGCGAGCAGCTCCCCGTTCTCGTGCAGGCTCAGGTGATGCGGCTGCCAGCCCCAGTCGGCCCGCACGCAACCGGTGTCCTCCAGCGCGGCCAGCCACGCGTGCGACACGAACGGGTTGGGGTCGGGGCGCAGCGCGTCCCACTGCGCGGCAGGCAGTTCGGCGATCGCGGCATGGAAGCGGATGTCGTGCATGGTGTGATTGTAGGAGCGCACCCTGTGCGCGAACGCTCTTCGCTCCGATAGGCATCAGGGCATTCGCGCACAGGGTGCGCTCCTGCACGCATCAGCCGGCCGGGGTCTGCTGGTCCAGCCAGCGCTCGGCGTCCAGCGCGGCCATGCAGCCGAAGCCGGCCGAGGTGATCGCCTGGCGGTAGACGTGGTCGGCCACGTCGCCGGCGGCGAACACGCCGGGCACCGAGGTCATCGTGGCCATGCCGCCCTGGCCGCTGCGGATCTTGATGTAGCCGTCGTGCATGTCGAGCTGGCCCTCGAAGATGCCGGTGTTAGGCGTGTGGCCGATCGCCACGAAGAAGCCGGTGGCGGCGATCTCGCGGGTGGCGCCGGAGTTGACGTCCTTCACGCGCACGCCGGTGACGCCGGAGTCGTCGCCCAGCACCTCGTCGATGCCGCTGTTCCAGACCAGCTCGATCTTGCCGGTGGCGGCCTTCTCGAACAGCTTGTCCTGCATGATCTTCTCGGCGCGCAGCTTGTCGCGGCGATGCACCAGGGTGACCTTGCTGGCGATGTTGGACAGGTACAGCGCCTCCTCGACCGCGGTGTTGCCGCCGCCGATCACCACCACCTCCTGCTCGCGGAAGAAGAAGCCGTCGCAGGTGGCGCAGGCGGACACGCCCTTGCCCTTGAACTTCTCCTCGCTGGGAATGCCCAGGTACCTGGCGGTGGCGCCGGTGGTGACGATCAGCGCGTCGCAGGTGTATTCGCCGGAATCGCCCTTGAGCCGGAACGGACGCTGTTTCAGGTCCGCGGTGTGGATGTGGTCGAACACCATCGCGGTGTGGAAGCGTTCGGCATGTTCGGCCATGCGCTGCATCAGCGCCGGTCCCTGCAACCCCTCGACGTCGCCCGGCCAGTTGTCCACGTCGGTGGTGGTCATCAGCTGGCCGCCCTGCTGCAGGCCGGTGATCATGGTCGGCTCGAGGTTGGCGCGGGCCGCGTACACCGCAGCCGTATAGCCGGCGGGGCCGGAGCCGAGGATCAGCAGGCGGCTGTGTCTGGGGGTGGTCATGACAGGTATAATCCTCGAGTTTGCTGGTGACTTGGCTGGTTGTTCGCTCCAACCCCCGCAACGGTTTCGTCGAGGCCGCGGCAGATGGTGACGATAGAGCGCACGATCCCCGGAAGGATGGGGAATACGCAGGACCGATTCAAGTCGGCGGCAGATCAACGACACCACCGCGGCGGTTGCGCGATGGATCCACAACGTGCTCCCACAGGATTTCTTTCTCCATGCGTATCGGTATCCCCTCCGAAACCAAGACCCTTGAAGGTCGTGTTGCCCTCGTTCCCGCCGCCGCCGCCGACCTGGTGCGTCGCGGCCACGAGGTGTTCATCCAGTCCGGCGCCGGCCTGAAGAGCGGCTTTGCCGACGAGGCCTACGTCAGGGAGGGCATCAAGATCGTGCCCGATGCCGCCGCGCTGTACGAGGCGGGCGAGCTGATCGTCAAGGTGAAGGAGCCGGTCGCCGGCGATCTGGCGCTGCTGAAGAAGCACCACCTGCTGTTCTGCTACCTGCACCTGGCCGCCGAACCGGCACTGACCCGCAGCCTGCTCGACATCGGCCTGACCGGCGTGGCGTTCGAGTCGGTGGAGGAGGACGGCGGGTTGCCGCTGCTGCTGCCGATGTCGGTGATCGCCGGCCGCATCGCCACCCAGATCGGCACCACGCTGCTGCATCGCCCGCAGGGCGGCAAGGGCAAGCTGCTGGGCGGCATGGCCTCGACCCCGCGCGGCAAGGTGGTGGTGCTGGGCGCCGGCGCCGCCGGCGGCAATGCCGCCGCGCTGGCCGCCGCGGCCGGCGCCAACGTGGTGGTGTTCGACAAGCGCCAGGACCGCCTCGCCGAAATGATGGCGATGGGCCCGAACGTCACCGCGCTGTACGCCTACGAATCCTCGGTGGCCGAGGAGGTGCGCGATGCCGACCTGGTGGTCGGCGCGGTGCTGATCCCCAGCGCCAAGGCGCCGCACGTGGTGACCGAGGCGATGGTGAAGACGATGGAGCCGGGCAGCGTGCTGGTGGACATCGCGATCGACCAGGGCGGCTGCTTCGAGACCTCGCGGCCGACCACCTGGAAGGAACCCACCTACGACGTGCACGGCGTCACCCATTTCTGCGTGACCAACATGCCCGGCGCGGTGCCGCAGACCTCGTCGGTGGCGATTTCCGCGGCGATCCTGCCGTACGCGCAGCGCCTGGCCGGCGGCAACGAGTGGCGCGAGTTCGCGCCGTTGCGGACCGGCATCAACGTCGACGGCGGCAAGCTGGTGCATCCGGCGCTGCAGGGTATGCTCTGACCCTTGGAGCCTGTCGGACTTTGGCCGGCCGGTCCGCAAATCCGCCTGTGCGGTCCATATTTCCGTCGCTTCTTGGCCCATAGAACCACTATGGGCCGGCGAATCGCCGAAAATCTGTCCTCGCCCAGCCAAATTTTCGACTCGACCGCCAAAGCCCGATAGGCTCCTTGGCAAAAAACAGGAAGCCCTCCACGGTGGCACGCAGCGCGAACGCCAGGCAGCAACCGGACAAAGGCCTCAGCGAGGAGATGAAGCGCCGGCTGCGCGAAGCCGGCGCGCTGCTGCTGCTGCCGCTGGCGCTGTACCTGCTGCTGTGCCTGGTCAGCTACAACGACCAGGACCCCAGCTGGTGGCATGCCGGCAGCGTGGGCTACGTCAGCAACCTCTGCGGCATGGTCGGGGCCAACATCGCCAGCGTGCTGCGCAGCATCTTCGGGCTGGTGGCCTACGGCTTCCCGCTGTTGCTGTTGCTGCTTGGCGTGCAGGTGCTGCGCCAGCACGGCGCGCGTTCGATGCATGCGTGGGAGCCGTCGCTGCGGCTGGTCGGGCTGGTGTTCTTCTTCATCACCGGCCCGGCGCTGCTCTACATCAATTTCCATGAATCCCCGGTGCAGCCGCAGGGCGCCGGCGGCATCATCGGCAAGTGGGTGGGCGACGCGCTGCTGCGGGCGCTGGGCGAGCAGGGCGCGCCGCTGCTGCTGCTGGCGCTGTTCCTGATCGCGGTGACGCTGGCCACCGGGCTGTCCTGGTTCAAGCTGATGGACTGGACCGGGCGCGGCGTGCTGAGGCTGGCCGGCTGGCTCCGGGCCAGGATGCACCAGGCGCCGCAGGCGCTGGCGGCGCGCCAGGCGCGCACCGAACGCGAGGAGGTCAAGAAAGCCGATGCGGTGAAGCAGGCCCGGCGCGAGCCGGTGCGCATCGAGCCGGCGCCCGCGCCGGTGACGAAAAGCGAGCGGGCGCGGCTGGAAACCCAGATTCCGCTGTTCGTCGGGGCCGCCGTGCCGGGCGAGCTGCCGCCGCTGTCGCTGCTCGACGAGGCGCCGCCGCAAGGGCCGGGCTACTCCGAGGAAACCCTCGAAGTGCTCTCGCGCCAGGTCGAGTTCAAGCTCAGGGACTTCAAGATCGAGGCCAAGGTGGTCGGCGCCTACCCGGGGCCGGTGATCACCCGTTTCGAGATGGAGCCGGCGGCCGGCGTGCGCGGCAGCCAGGTGTCGAGCCTGGACAAGGACATCGCCCGCGGCCTGTCGGTGGTCAGCGTGCGCGTGGTCGACGTGATCCCCGGCAAGAACGTGATCGGGCTGGAGATCCCCAACACGAAGAAGCAGATCGTCTACCTGTCGGAGATCCTGCGTTCGGACCGGTACGACCAGCTGAAGTCGCCGCTGGCGCTGGCGCTGGGCAAGGACATCGGCGGCAAGCCGGTGGTGGTCGACCTGGGCAAGATGCCGCATCTGCTGGTGGCCGGCACCACCGGCTCGGGCAAGTCGGTGGCGGTCAACGCGATGGTGCTGAGCCTGCTTTACAAGGCCAGCCCGAAAGACGTGCGGATGATCATGATCGACCCGAAGATGCTGGAGCTCTCGGTGTACGAGGGCATCCCGCACTTGCTGGCGCCGGTCGTGACGGACATGAAGGAAGCCGCCAACGCGCTGCGCTGGTGCGTGGCCGAGATGGAGCGTCGCTACAAGCTGATGGCCGCCGTCGGCGTGCGCAACCTGGCCGGCTTCAACAAGAAGGTGCGCGACGCGGAACACGCCGGCCAGCCGCTGCTGGACCCGCTGTTCCGGCCGAACCCGGAGATGCCCAACCTCGCCGCCGAACCGCTGGAGCCGCTGCCGTACATCGTGGTGTTCATCGACGAATTCGCCGACATGATGATGATCGTCGGCAAAAAGGTGGAGGAGCTGATCGCCCGCCTGGCGCAGAAGGCGCGCGCCGCCGGCGTGCACCTGATCCTGGCCACCCAGCGCCCGTCGGTGGACGTGATCACCGGCCTGATCAAGGCCAACATCCCCACCCGCATCGCGTTCCAGGTATCCAGCAAGATCGACTCGCGCACGATCCTCGACCAGAGCGGCGCCGAGACCCTGCTCGGCCACGGCGACATGCTGTACCTGCCGCCGGGCACCGCCACGCCCGAGCGCGTGCACGGCGCCTTCGTCGACGACCACGAGGTGCATCACGTGGTCGCCTGGCTGAAATCGCAGGGCGCGCCGGACTACATCGCGGGCGTGCTGGAGGAAGTGCAGGCCACCGGCGACGGCAAGTTCATCGACGACACCGGCCTGCCGCAGGACGGCGGGGAGGGCGGCGACGCCGACACCCAGTTGTACGACAAGGCCGTCGCCATCGTCACGCAGACCCGCCGCGCCTCGATCTCCGGCGTGCAGCGCCACCTGCGCATCGGCTACAACCGCGCCGCGCGGCTGGTCGAGCAGATGGAGCAGGACGGCGTGGTCAGCCCCCCGCAGCACAACGGCAACCGCGAAGTGCTGGCGCCGCCGCCGCCCAAGAACTGACACGGCCGACCGGCAGGAGCGCACCCTGTGCGCGAGCTCCTGGTCCCATGCCGACACAAGAGCATTCGCGCACAGGGTGCGCTCCTACCGATCCGTTAAGCCGGCGCCGTCCACAATTCACTGTCCTTGCCATCCCGGAAAGCCTGATGAAACGCCTGATACCTGCCTTGTCCGCCCTGTTGCTGACGTTCGCGCTGACCGCCATGGCGCATGCCGCCGCCGGGCCTGCACGCGCGCGGCTGAATGCCTTTGCCGACGGCCTGCATTCGCTCACCGGCCATTTCAGCCAGACGCTGACCGACGTCAACGGCAACGTCGGCAAGACCAGTTCCGGCACGCTGGTGCTGGAGGCGCCGCGGCAGTTCCGCTGGGACACGCTGGCCCCGTACAAGCAGACGATCGTCGCCGACGGCAGCCGGGTCTGGATGTACGACCCGGAGCTGGAGCAGGTCACCGTGCGCGTGCAGAGCAGCCAGGAGGCGCACAGCCCGCTCACCGTGCTGACCGACGTCAAGCAGCTGGACCGGCAGTTCAAGGTCAGCGAGCAGGGCGAGCGTGACGGCCTGCTGTGGCTGCGGCTGACCTCCACCGCGAAGGACCCGCAGTTCGATTACGTCGAGATGGGTTTCGACGCGAACGGCCTGGCCCGCATGGGGTTCCGCGACCAGCTCGGCTCCACCACCGAGATCCGTTTCTCCGGCTGGAAGCGCAACGTGGCGATTCCGCCGGCGACCTTCAACTTCGTGCCGCCGCCGGGTGCCGACGTGATCGGCGACGTGCCGGTGCTCAGCACCCGCCCGCTGCACGACTGACCGCCGGCGCGGCGTCCGCCGGCATGCCGGCGAGGCGCTCGCGGGCATGCCGTATCATGTGCGCATGCCACGCACGACCACGACGACCGCACCCGGCCTGTTCGGCGAATCCGACGCGCTCAAGCCGCTGGCCGAGCGCATGCGCCCGCGCAGCCTCGACGAGATCGTCGGCCAGCAGCGCCTGACCGGCCCGGACAAGGCGCTGCGCCGCGCGCTGGAGGCCGGCAAGATCCATTCGATGGTGCTGTGGGGACCGCCCGGCTGCGGCAAGACCACGCTGGCGCTGCTGGTGGCGCGCTACGCCGACGCCGATTTCCGCGCGATCTCGGCGGTGCTGTCCGGCCTGCCGGAAGTGCGCAAGGCGCTGGCCGAGGCCGAGCAGAATTTCGCCCAGGGCCGGCGCACGGTGCTGTTCGTCGACGAGGTGCACCGCTTCAACAAGACCCAGCAGGACGCCTTCCTGCCGCACATCGAAAAAGGCGTGATCCTGTTCATCGGCGCGACCACCGAGAACCCGTCGTTCGAGCTGAATTCCGCGCTGCTGTCGCGCTGCCGCGTGCACGTGCTGGAGCCGGTCCCGGTGGCGGACATCGTCGCCGCGCTCGGGCGTGCGCTGGCCGACCGCGAGCGCGGCCTGGGCGGGCTGCAGCTGCAGGTCGGCGGCGAGGCGCTGGAGTCGATCGCGCAGGCCGCCGACGGCGACGTGCGCCGCGCGCTGACCCTGCTGGAAATCGCCGCCGAACTGGCCGACGGCCACATCATCGACGACGCCACGCTGGGCCAGGTGCTGGCCGACCGCACCCGCCGCTTCGACAAGATGGGCGAGCAGTTCTACGACCAGATCTCGGCGCTGCACAAGTCGGTGCGCTCGTCCGACCCCGATGCCGCGGTGTACTGGCTGTGCCGCATGCTCGACGGCGGCGTCGATCCGCGGTACCTGGCGCGGCGGATGACGCGCATGGCGGTGGAGGATGTCGGTCTGGCCGAACCGCGCGCCTGGCGCATGGCGCTGGACGCCTGGGATACCTACGAGCGGCTGGGCAGTCCCGAGGGCGAGCTGGGGCTGGCGCAGCTGGCGATCTGGCTGGCGATCGCGCCCAAGAGCAACGCCGCCTACATGGCCTACAACAAGGCGCGCGCCGCGATCGGCGAAGGCGGCACGCTGGAGGTGCCGATGCACCTGCGCAACGCGCCGACCCGACTGATGAAGGACCTCGGCTACGGCAAGGGCTACCAGTACGACCACGACGCCGAAGGCGGCATCGCGCTCGACCAGCAATGCCTGCCCGACGCGCTGGCCGGCAGCGTGTTCTACGAGCCGGTCGCACGCGGGCTGGAAATCCAGCTGAAGGAAAAGCTCGACGCCTTGCGCCGCAGCCGCGGCCGTGCGCGGCGGGATCCTGCCGCGCGCTGACGGGTGCGATGCGGGCGGGCGCGGGGCCGGTCAGCTTCCGGCGCGGTCGAGCCGATGCCGCAGCCGTGCGGCAAAGCGGCGGATGCGCGCCGCATTGGCGCCCACGTCGCTTCCGCCCAGGCGCGATTCGGAGCGGATGTCCAGGCGCGACCCGTTGCCCGCGGGGCGCACCCTGATCACCACGTCATCCTTGAAGCCGAACCAGGGCGTGGTCGCGGTGGCTTCCAGCCGCCCGGCATCGGCTTGCTCGGCCACGATCCGCCAGCCCATGGCCAGGGCGACCTTGCGCGCGGCGGCCAGCACCTCGGCGGCGGGATGCGCCAGAATCAGCGGCTGGATGTCGGGGTAGGCCGCATGCTGCTTGGCGGCGATGCCGGCACCGCCGTAGACCGGCGAATTGGGCGCCTTCGCGCGCAGCGCCAGGATGGCCTCGAACCGCGGCGGGTCGACGGTATCGGTGCTGATGTCGTGAATCGCCGGCAGCGAGCGGGCCTTGCGGACCAGCAGCCACGGCGGCACGAAGGCGAAGGCGCCCAGCAGCAGGCCGAAGACCGCATACAGGGCGTAGCGGCGATGGCGTGCGAACAGCGCCAGCGCAACCGCCGGCAGTGAAACGGCCATCGCGGCGATGCCGCCCATCGCACCGATGCGGATCGTGCCGAAGGCGGCGCCCAGGCCGATCAGCCCGCAGCGATACGCCGGACCCGGCAGCGCCACCGCAAGCACGGCCAGCGCGCCGAGCGCGACGCCGATACCGGCCACCGACAGCGACCAGCGTTGCAGTGCATGGCCGGGTGCGGAACGTTCGGTCGCCGTGTGCATGCGGGGTTGTCCTGTCGTGGGAGGCGGGTGGACCTGCCCGGCCATTATGCACATGCCGGGTCCCGGACGTGCGCCACCCGTCGCGATGCCCGCGGCTGCTGCGGCACGCGCCCTTGCCTATGCCACGCGATGCGGCATACATTCATCGCATCGTTGCCGATGGGAGGGGCAAGCATGCGCGTACTGGTGGCCGGCTTGATCGGTGGCGTCGTGATGTTCATCTGGGGCGTGGTGGCGCACATGGCGCTGGGGCTGGGCCAGGTGGGCCTGAAGCTGCCGGCCGACGAGAACGTGGTGCTGAGCAGCCTGCACCAGGGGCTCGGCGAACACGCCGGCGTCTACGTGCTGCCCGCGCTGGATCCGAAGCTGCGCAAGGATCCGGCCCAGGTCATCGCCTATGCGCAAAAGGCCATACGCTCGCCGTACGCCTGGGTGGTGTACCAGCCGCGGGGCACCGACATGACCAGGATGGGTCCGCAGATCGGGCGGCAATGGGCGTCCGACACCCTCGGCGCACTGGGCCTGGCGTTCATGATGGGACTGGCCGGGCCGGGCTTCCGGCGACGCATCGCGGTGGCGGCCGTCGCCGTGTCGTTCGCCTGGTTGAGCACGCTGGTGCCGTACTGGAACTGGTACCGCTTTCCGACCAGCCTGATCCAGGCGGCGCTGGTCGAGCAATTGATCGGCTGGCTGATCGCCGGTGCGGCGATGGCCTGGTGGCTGGGCCGCGACGAGCGCCGGCCGGCGCCGTGAGCGCGGCGACATGCCGGGCAGCGCGCTGCCGCTGCCCGGCGTTCATTGCGGCGATTGCCGCCCGGCGGCGATAATCCACGGTTCAAGCCTCACCTGGACTCGAAGCCATGCTGGACCCCGCACTGCTGCGCACGCGCCTGGCCGAAACCGCCGCGCGCCTCAAGGAGACCCGCAACTTCGACCTCGACGTGAGCGCCGTCGAGGCGCTGGAAAGCCGTCGCAAGCAGCTGGCGATGCAGACGCAGGAACTGCAGAACCTGCGCAACACGCGTTCCAGGGCGATCGGCCAGGCCAAGGCCAAGGGCGAGGATGTGGCGCCGCTGATGGCCGAAGTCGCCGGCCTGGGCGACCAGCTCAAGGCCAACGAGCAGGCGCTGGCCGAGGTGCAGGCCAGGCTCGCCGGGATCGCGCTGGGCATCCCCAACATCCCGCACGAGTCGGTGCCGATCGGCCGGGACGAAAACGACAACCTCGAGGTCAGCCGCTGGGGTAAACCCCGCGCATTCCATTTCGCGGTGAAGGACCACGTCGAGCTGGGCGAGCGTCACGGCTGGCTCGACGGCGACGCCGGCGCCAGGCTGTCCGGCGCGCGCTTCACCGTGCTGCGCGGCGAGCTCGCCCGGCTGCATCGCGCGCTCGGCCAGTTCATGCTCGACCTGCATACCCGCGAGCACGGCTACCTCGAATGCAACGTGCCGGTGCTGGTCAACGCCGACAGCATGCAGGGTACCGGCCAGCTGCCGAAGTTCGAGGAGGATCTGTTCGCTGCCCAGGTCGGCGACACCCGGCGCTATCTGATCCCCACCGCCGAAGTCTCGCTGACCAACCTGGTGCGCGACACCATCCAGGAGGCCGAGGCGCTGACGATGCGGCTCACCGCGCACACGCTGTGCTTCCGCGCCGAGGCCGGCAGCTACGGCCGCGACACCCGCGGCATGATCCGCCAGCACCAGTTCGAGAAAGTCGAGATGGTGCAGATCACCCGCGCCGGCGACTCGCATGCGCAGCTGGAGGAGATGGTCGGCCACGCCGAGGCCGTGCTGCAGAAGCTGGAGCTGCCGTACCGCAAGCTGCTGCTGTGTTCGGGCGACATGGGCTTCACCGCGGTGAAGACCTACGACCTGGAAGTGTGGCTGCCCAGCCAGCTGGCCTACCGCGAAATCTCCAGCTGCTCCAACTGCGAGGATTTTCAGGCCCGCCGCCTGCAGGCGCGCGTGCGCAACGCCGAGACCGGCAAGCCCGAACTGGTGCACACCCTGAACGGCTCCGGCCTGGCGATCGGCCGCACCCTGATCGCGGTGATGGAGAACTACCAGAACGACGACGGCTCGATCACCGTGCCCGACGTGCTGCGGCCCTACATGGGCGGCGCGGAGGCGATCGCATGAGCATTGCCGCGCATCGGAGCGCGGCGGCCGCCGGCAGGCCGGGCTTCGCGTGACGCGGACGCCGCCGGCCGCCGAGGGCATGGCGTTGCCGATCGCGCCGACCATCGCCGGGCTATACTTCGCGCTTCGCCGGCCAGGCAGCACCGGCGCCGGGCCTCGATACCGGACGACAGCCGATTCGCGCCCGGAATAAAACTGCCGTAGCGGCGCGCAGCGCGCGCCTTCGGCAGGACAACGGTTTCTGGAGAGATGGCCGAGCGGTTTAAGGCAGCAGTCTTGACGCGTAGGCAGGAAGCCGAAGCGAACAGCGGCGTAGCCGCTGGCCCCGAAGGGGTGGAGGGCAGGATGCCCGGAATAAAACTGCCTTAGCGGCGCGCAGCGCGCGCCTTCGGCAGGGCGACGGTTTCTGGAGAGATGGCCGAGCGGTTTAAGGCACCGGTCTTGAAAACCGGCGAAGGGTCAAACCTTCCGTGGGTTCGAATCCCACTCTCTCCGCCAGATGATGCAAAAAAAGCCATGATTTTCATGGCTTTTTTTGTGGGCAACGAATGATCTGGTGTTCCATTTGGTGTACCAGTCGTTGTTGTTTGTGGTTGTAGTCTGTTGTGCTTGTATCGTGCCGATGAGGATTCGATATGTGGCGCTTCCCATGAGGGTTATCACATCGCCTGGATTCGGTTTTGCAGCTTCGTCGTCTCTTCCGAGATAGCCTCATCCGGATTGGGAAGGCCGCGGCGCAGTGGTTGGGCTAGGGCCACTACAAACTCTTCCTGTGCATTGTCGATTTTCGATGACCAGCTTCGTCGTCAATGCACCCCACTCAAAGGATCTGCCATGAAGTACCTCGGCCTGGCCTATTTCACCCCTGAAAAATTCGCTGCGATGTCGCCGGACGATGTCAAGGCATTGGTGGGCCAATGCCCTGCGTTGGATGAGAAGATGCTTGCGACCGGCAAGGTTCTGGTTTCCGCGTCGCTGGGAGATCTGGAAGGCTGGAGAACGCTTCGACCACGCGGTGGCAAGACGCACATCAGTGATGGGCCTTACACCGAGTCCAAGGAAGTGGTGGGTGGCCTGTTCATCATCGAGGCGGACAGCCATGACGAGGCGTTGCGCATCGCCTCCATGCATCCGGCTGCCACGCTGGGCGAAGAAGGCGGATGGGCCGTCGAGCTCATCCCCATGGACTTCTACCTAACTCCTTGAGGGCTTGGACCCATGGCCGGAACCCGTCCTAGGCCACCTGCTGGGTGTGCTTGGTCGCGCGAGCCTGCTGTTTCTGCCAATGCCGGCGAATTGGATTGAGCTGGGACACCTGCGCTTTGCTCAAGGTGAGGTATTCCTTCCACCCGTTGGGAAGTACGACCATCAGGGTTGAGCCCTCGCCTTGGTCTTGGCCATAGTCAAGCTCATAGTAAGGTGCAGACGGCGCGCGCCGACCCGATCTGGCTGGTCGAAGCCGAACTCATGGATCGACACCGGCAAGGGAAAGCCTATGCATTCACTGCGCGACCGGACCTCGGCAAAAAACTGCGTCGCTGATGCCGGATTCCGGGACGGGGAAAGCGCCCCCGGCACCGTTGCTGATCAATGCACGCTCGGTACGGCGTCGACGGACCAGCGCCTCAACTGGGCACGCTGCTCCTGGAGCTGCAGCGATTCGATCAGTTCGTCGGCTTCCTCGCGGGTCGTGAAGAGCACCACCGGTTCGCCGGCGTCGGTGTCGTACACCAGAAAGCCGTTGTCTCTCCTTCGCACTTCAAGCATGGCCGGACTCCTGCGCAGTGAAGGTGCTCCGGTTCGTCGGCTTCATCGAACGTTGCGGTGCCGGCTGTCGCCTGACAGCCGTCGGTTCGATCCAGCCCCCCGGGCTTCGCCATCATGCGGCCGTGCTGCTGAACGCCCGGCCAGCGGCTGGCGGTCGCCGGTGAAAAAACGAGAACGGGTTCACCTTTCCGGTTGCCGGCGGGGCCGATCATGGTCCGTTGGACGCCGGCCCAAGGCCGGGTTCCGATCCCGGCCATGGCGCGAAACTTGCCGTGTTCGCGGACACGGCTGCTGTCGCAGGGGCGATGTGTATCGGCTGCGCAGAGAACGAAGCCGGTACGGCGGCGGCAACGGTGTCGGCGAACCCCTACGCGCGACCGCGCCGTTCGCTGACGCCCGATGCGCGTGGCCGCCGGTACGATGCGACGATCCCGCGCGCCAGGTCCAGATCGGCAGGATGCCGATGTCGGAATGTCAATGGACCAGGCGCGCGGGACACTCGTTCGCCATCGTGGGGGTCGTGGAAATGCTCGAAGTTCGCAACGCCGGCGATCGCTTCATGCTGTACGACACCGAGGCCGACGAGCCGGTGATGTTGTTCGCGACACGTCGCGAAGCCGAACAGCTCATCGCCTCCATGCAGGTCGAGGAGATTCACGCGCAGCTCAGGTGCTGGTCGCCGGATACGGTTCCGGTCGCGTACTGACGGCAACGGTCACCGGCAACGGCGACTCGCGCGGGCGGCTCTTCGTCGTTGCCCCGGCCGCTCCCCGCGATGCCATCCGTCCCCGAAAGCGCGGGCACCGTCGCTTCATTGTTCCATGGCGATGGGCCGTTCGCGCGGGGCGATTGCCCGCGGGTTCCCCGTCAACACAAAACGCCCCTCGCGGGGCGTTTTGCTTGATACACCACCGGCAGGCACCGCTCACCGAATCCGCGTGATGTTTCCGTTGGCATCGACCTGCACGACATCGCCTTCGCGGATGTCGCTGGCGTCCTTCACCTGGATATTGCTGTAGCTGCCGTCGCCCATTTTCAGGCGGACGGTCCAGCTTTCGCCGCCGCCGCCGGTGCCGATGGCATGGCCGGCAAAACCGCCGCCGACTGCGCCGCCGACCGTCGCCAGTTCCTTGCCCTTGCCCCTGCCGATTTGATGGCCGAGCACGCCGCCGGCGACGGCGCCGAGGATGGCCCCGGCGGTGCCGTGATGGCGCCCCTCGGTGACATTGTGCTCGATGCGTTCCACCGTGCCGCACTGGTCGCAGCGCAGATAAATGCCGTCCGGTCGCATCAATACGCCGCGCGAGGACTGTGCCTGCGCCAGCGGTGCGATGGCCAGCGCCAGGGTCGCGAGGAGCGGGAGGAGTGGTGCTTTCATGCGGTGACTCCATGGTGGCGGGAAACAGCGACACTTTACGCCGATGGGCTGAAAGACGGATAAAGAGCGCACGGACGAACCCGGTCGACGCGGGCAGGCCTGCGGCGCGGGCGGCGGCTGGAGGCGGCATGCTCGGGGCGGTCCACGGTTTCGCCGGTCGTCGGCGGGTCCTCTAGACTGCGGCGCATGAGCACCGCTCTCGTCCTGTTCCGCCGCGACCTGCGCCTGGCCGACAACCCCGCCCTGGCGGCGGCCTGCGCGGCGCACGAGCAGGTGTTGCCGTTGTATGTCCATGCCCCGCGCGAGGAAGGCGAGTGGGTGCCCGGCGCCGCCAGCCGCTGGTGGCTGCATCACGCGCTGGCGGCGTTGCAGGCCCGGCTGCGCGAACGGCACGGCGATCTGCATCTGCGGCAAGGCGGCGACAGCCTGCCGATCCTGCAGGACGTGCTGCGGCGCACCGGCGCCAGCGCGGTGTACTGGAACCGCTGCTACGAACCCGCGGCGATCGCGCGCGACACGACGGTCAAGGCGGCGCTGCAGGCGCAGGGCGTGCCGGTGCACAGCTTCAATGCCGCGTTGTGGTGCGAGCCGTGGCACATCGCCACCCGGCAGGATGCGGCGTACCGGGTGTTCACGCCGTTCTGGCGCAACCTGCGGTCGCGGCTGACGGGGGAGGCGCCACTGCCGCCGCCGTCGCCGCGGCGCTGGGCGCAAACGGCCGGCGGCGTGCCGCTGGCATCGCTGGAGCTGTTGCCGCGGACAGGCTGGGACAGTGGCCTGCGCGAGACGTGGACGCCGGGCGAGCAGGGCGCGCGGGAGATGCTGGAGATCTTCGCCGACGATGCGCTGGGCGATTACGCGCAGGCGCGCGACCTGCCGGCACGGCACGGCACGTCGCGGCTGTCGCCGCACCTGCACTTCGGCGAGATCTCGCCGCGGCAGATCCACCACATGCTGCATACCAGGGCACAGCGGACGGACGCGGCGCGGCGACCGGCTCTCGAGCCGTATCTGCGCGAGCTGGGCTGGCGCGAGTTCGCCCATCACCTGCTGTATCACTTCCCCGCCACGCCGACAGCCAACTTCGATGCCCGCTTCGACGGCTTTCGCTGGGCCGGAACGGACGACGCGTTG
>JAGWMU010000040.1 GCA_028873095.1 Pseudomonadota bacterium
CGCGCCCGGCTGCGCGACCCGCTGAAGATGAAGGCGCTGCAGAAGGGCCTGGCCCAGCTGTCCGAGGAAGGCGCCACCCAGTTCTTCCGCCCGCTGATGTCGAACGACCTGATCCTGGGCGCGGTCGGCGTGCTGCAGTTCGACGTGGTGGCCTACCGGCTGAAGGACGAGTACAACGTCGACGCCAGCTTCGAACCGGTCACGGTGACCACCGCGCGCTGGGTGCACTGCGACGACGAGAAGAAGCTGGAGGAGTTCAAGGAGAAGAACGCGATGAACCTGGCGATCGACAGCGCCGGCGAGCTGGTCTACATCGCGCCGACCCGGGTCAACCTGCAGTTGGCGCAGGAGCGCTGGCCGCAGGTGCGTTTCGCCAACACGCGCGAGCATGCGGCGGCGGTCGAGCTGTAAAGCCCCCCCAGCGACGATCCGGCCCCTGCCTGGACGTCCGCCGTCGCCGCTGCTAGCGTGCGGTCTTTGCTCGGGGGGGTGCGCGTGCAGACCGGACAGATCGCCTTCACCACGCCGCCGCTGGCGCCACGCTGGCAACGCTGGCTGGTATTTTCGCCCGTGGCGCGCATCGCTTTCTTCGCGGCGATGCTGATCGGCTTCAGCATGCTCACGCACACGGCCGTCGTCGCGCTGGGCTGGACCGCCAAGGCCGCCGACCCGCTGCATCACGCGCTGGCGACCCTCGGCATGCAACTGCTGCCGGCGCTGCTCGGCTACCTGATCCTGGTCCGCCTGATCGAGCAGCGGCGGCTGCATGAGCTCTCGCTGCGCAGCATTCCCAGCTACGGCCTCGCCGGCTTCGCAACCGGCGCCGTGCTGTTCAGCGTGGTGGTCGGCGTGCTGTGGCTGGCCGGCAGCTACCACGTCACCGGCACCGACCCACAGGTGGATTGGCTGCCCGGCGTGCTGGTGGCCGGCATCGGTGCCGGCATCGGCGAGGAGATCATCGCCCGTGGCGTGCTGTTCCGTATCGTCGAGGAAGGCCTCGGTACCTGGTGGGCGCTGGCGATTTCGGCACTGTTCTTCGGCGCCGCGCACATCTTCAATCCCGGCGCCACGTTGTGGAGTTCGGCTTCGATCGCGATCGAGGCCGGCCTGCTGCTCGCCATGCTCTATCACGTCACCCGTTCGCTATGGGCCTGCATCGGCCTGCACGCCGCGTGGAACATCATGCAGGGCACGGTCTACGGCATTCCGGTCTCCGGCACCACCAGCAAGGGCTGGCTGATCTCCAACCGCACCGGTCCGGACTGGCTGAGCGGCGGCGTGTTCGGCGCGGAAGCCTCGGTGGTCGCGCTGCTGGTCTGCTCGGCACTCTCGCTGGTGCTGCTGCGCATCGCGCTGCGCCGCGGGTCGGGCGTCCCGTGGCGCCGCCGCTGACCCCCGGACAACCCCGGCCCGTAGGAGCGCACCCTGTGCGCGAATGCTTTTGCATGGGCGTCATGGCCAAGAGCTTTTCGCGCACGGGGTGCGCTCCTACGGATGCGAGGAACGAGGTTGTCGGGTTCCCATTCCTCGGCTGACAAGGGCATCTGCGGGACCCGGCTATGGCTTGACCGCGACACCGGCTAATCTGTCGACGGTCGGTACGCCTGCGGGCGGCCGTGTGAATCCGCCCCCTGAATCGCGATGGCCTGCGCATGCAACCGATCCGATCCAACTACACCTGGCTGACCCACCAGCCGATCCAGCGCAAGATGCTGCTGGTGATCGCCATGCTGCTGGGACTGGGTCTCACCGCCAGCCTGGTCGGCATGAACTCGCTGCAACGACAGGATCGGAGCCACCGGCATGCCGACCAGGCCTATGCCGCGCTGCTGCAGCTGGGCGACATCGAACGGGCCACGCAGACCGGCCAGATCAGCACCCGCGGCTACATGCTGAGCCTGGACGCGGACGAACTGGCCAGCCTGCGGGCCAGCCGGAGTAACCTGCGGCAGCACCTCGCCGAGCTGCGCAAGCTGCTGCAGGACAACCCGCTGCAGCAATTGCGCATCGACCATGTCCAGACCCTGGCCGCGCAGTGGGCACGCGACGTGGACAGCCTGGTCATCGCGCCGGCGCAGCAAGTGCAGATGGCCGACGAGCTGCAAGCGCTGCCCGAACTCAGGCGCATCCGGACCGCCTACCTGGCGCATCGCAGCGTGCGCGCCGCAGACATCTCCGCGGTCATCGACCAGATGATCGCAACGGAACATGCGCAACTGGACCGGCGCAATCTTTATCTGCAGCACAACACGGCCTGGATGCGCGTGCTGAACGCGATCTTCATGGCGGCGGGCCTGCTGATCGGGCTGCTGGCGCTTTCGCTGAGCTCACGCATGGTCGCCCGGCCACTGCGCCGCATGGCCGGCCTGATGAGCCGGCTCGCCACGCATGACCACAGCATCGAAGTGCGCGGCCAGGAGCGCGGCGACGAGATCGGCGAGATGGCCCGCGCACTGCAGGTGTTCAAGCAGATGGCGATCGACACCCATGCGCAGGCCTGGCTGAAGTCCCAGGTGTCGGAGCTTTCCCTGCGGCTGCAGCAGGCGACCACCCACCGCGAGTTCGCGCAGTGGCTGACCAGCGAGCTGGTGCCCTTGCTCAAGGCCGGCGTCGGCTTGTTCTATGCCTACGACGACGCCAGCTCGCGCCTGGATCTGCTGGGCAGCTACGGCCTGCGCCTGGGCAGTCCCGCGCCGGATCAGTACGTGCCCGGCGAAGGCCTGGTCGGCCAATGCGCCGCCGACCGCAAGGCGATCATGCTCGACGACATACCGGAAAATTACGTGCGCATCGAGTCCGCCAGCGGCGAGGCGCTGCCCCGCCACATCGCGATTTTCCCGGTGCTCTATCGCGGCTGCCTGATCGGCGTGCTGGAACTGGCCGGTTTCGCCGCGCTCACGCCGCTGCAGCTGCAGCTGCTGGAGGAACTGCTGCCGATCATCGGCCTGACCCAGGAGAACCTCAACCGGGCCGTCAGCACGCAGACGCTGCTCGAACAGACCCAGGAACAGGCTGCCGCGCTGCGCTCCTCCGAACTGGTCATGCGCGAGCAGAAGGAAGTGCTGCGCGATCGCAACGAGGCGCTGCAGGCCAAGGCCCACGAGCTGCAGGAACAGACCCAGCGGCTGCTCGCCTCGGAGGAGGAGCTGCGCGTGCAGGCCGACGAGCTGCAGGCCTCCAACGAAGAGCTGCGCGAAAAGACCGAGATCCTCAACCAGCAGAAGTTCGTCCTCGAGGACCTGCAGCTCGACACCGAGAAAAAGGCCGCCGAACTGGAGCGCGCCAGCCAGTACAAGTCCGACTTCCTCGCCAACATGTCGCACGAGCTGCGCACGCCGCTGAACAGCCTGCTGATCCTCTCGCGCAGCCTGGCCGACAACGACACCGGCAACCTCGACGACGAACAGATCGAATCGGCCCGCATCATCCACGACGCGGGCAGCAACCTGCTGCGCCTGATCAACGACATCCTGGACCTGTCGAAGATCGAGGCGGGCAAGATGGAGCTGCTGGTCGAGGAACTGCCGCTGGCCGATCTGGAGCGGCGGCTGGGGCGCACGTTCGCGCACGTGGCGCGCGAGAAGGGCCTCGACTTCAGCGTGCACATCGGCGCCAACGTGCGGCCGACCCTGCACACCGACGGCGCCAAGCTGGAGCAGGTGCTGAACAACCTGCTCGGCAATGCCTTCAAGTTCACCAAGCAAGGCGGCGTCACCGTGGACATCGGCCGGCCGGACGGCGAACTGGAGCTGCCCGCCGCGCTGGCCGGCCAGGCGTTGCTGGCGATCAGCGTGCGCGACACCGGCATCGGCATCCCCGCCGACAAGTTCCACCGGCTGTTCAACGCCTTCGAACAGGTCGACAGCGGCACCAGCCGGCAGTACGGCGGCACCGGCCTGGGACTGGCGATCTCCCGCCGCATGACCCAGTTGCTCGGCGGCGACATCGTGGTGCGCAGCGAGAGCGGCAAGGGCAGCACGTTCATCGTGCTGCTGCCGCTGATCCCGCCGACGCCCAACGCCGAATTCGCCACCCCGGCGACGGCCCAGCAGCCCGCCACGGCCGGGCGGTCGCACAGCCCGGCACTGCTGCCGGAGAGCATCGCCGACGACCGCGACACGCTGGAGGCGGGCCAGACGGTGATCCTGCTGATCGAGGACGACCTCGCGTTCGCGCGCATCCTCGCCGACATGATCCACCGCAAGGGCTACCGCGTGCTGGCCGCCGCCGACGGCGAGTCGGGCCTGGCGCTGGCGCGCGCGCACCACCCCACCGGCATCCTGCTCGACGTGATGCTGCCCGGCATGGACGGCTGGAGCGTGATCGAGAACCTGAAGAGCGAACCGGCCACGCGCTCGATCCCGGTGCATTTCATCTCGGCCGTCGACGAGGCCGGCCGCGGACTCGGTCTGGGCGCCGTGGGGTTCCTGACCAAGCCGGTCACGCGCGAGGCAATCGATCGGGCGTTCGAACGCCTGCTGCACTTTTCCGATGGCGGCATGCGCCACCTGCTGGTCGTCGACGACGACAGCGCCTCGCGCACCGCCATCCGCAGCATGCTGCGCGCCGACGATGTCAGCATCGACGAGGCCGGTTCCGCCGAGCAGGCGCTGGAGAAGATCGGGCAGCAACGCTACGACTGCATGGTGCTCGATCTGGGCCTGCCCGGCATGTCCGGCATGGAGCTGCTGGAACGCCTGGCGACCAGCGAGTCGGGCATACCGCCCGTCGTGGTGTATTCCGGCCGCGACCTCAGCAAGGAGGAAACCCTGCAGTTGCGCGCGCACACCGACTCCATCGTCGTCAAGGGCGCGCGCTCGCCGGAGCGGCTGCTCGACGAGGTCAGCCTGTTCCTTCACAGCATCGAGCGCAAGCCGCAGGCGGCGCCCGCCGGCATGGCCGCAGGCGACAACGGCGGCGGCGACCTGAAGGGCCACAGCGTGCTGCTGGTGGACGACGACATGCGCAACCTGTTTGCGCTGTCCAAGGTGCTGCGCGGCTGGGGCATGGCGGTCAGCATGGCGCAGGACGGCCACAAGGCGCTCAAGGCGCTGGAAGACAACCCCTCGCTGGAGCTGGTGCTGATGGACATCATGATGCCGGTGATGGATGGCTACGACACCATGCGCGCGATCCGGGCGCAACCGGCCCTGGCCCAGCTGCCGATCATCGCGCTGACCGCCAAGGCGATGCGCGGCGATCGCGAGAAATGCCTGGCCGCCGGCGCCAGCGATTATCTTTCCAAGCCGATCGACATCGACAAGCTCGCCTCGATGATCCGGGTCTGGCTGCAGCGTTGAGAACGGCCATGGAACCGCTCGGCGACGAACTGGCACGCGAGGGCATCGAGCTGGAGCTGTTCATCCAGGCCATGCATCGACGCCACGGCTACGACTTCAGCCAGTACGCGCCCGCTTCGCTGCGGCGCCGCGTGCGCCAGCTGGCGGAGCGGTTCGGCTGCGACTCGATCAGTGCCCTGACCGGCCGCGCGCTGCACGAGCCGAAGCTGCTGCCGCAGCTGCTGGAGGGCCTGTCGGTGCCGGTCTCGGACATGTTCCGCGACCCGGCGGTGTTCCGCGCGCTGCGCGAGAAGGTGCTGCCGCTGCTGGCCTCGTATCCGCAGATCAACATCTGGCAGGCGGGCTGCGCGCACGGCGAAGAGGTCTACTCGCTGGCGATCCTGCTGGAAGAGGAAGGCCTGTACGAACGCAGCCGGATCTTCGCCACCGACCTCAGCGCCAACGCGTTGCGCCAGGCGGAGGAAGGCATCTACCCGTTGCGCGAGGCGAAACAGTGGTCGCGCAACTACCAGGCGGCCGGCGGCACCCGCTCGCTGGTCGACTATTACAATGCCCGCTACGACCTGCTCAAGCTGGACGACCAGCTGCGCCGGAACATCACGTTCGCGCAGCACAACCTGGCTTCGGACCGCGTTTTCTGCGAAGCGCATCTGGTGCTCTGCCGCAACGTGCTGATCTATTTTTCCAACCCGCTGCAGGACCACTGCCTCGCGTTGTTCCGCGACTCGCTGGTGCGCGGCGGCTTTCTCTGCCTGGGCATGTGCGAAAGCATCGACTTCGCCGATAGCGCCGGCGACTTCGCCGCTGCCGACGCCAGCCTGCGCATCTATCGGCTGGCGGCGAACGGCGCGGCCATGGCGGCGCCATGATGAACGCCGCCGCCATCGTCGTGGGCTGCTCGACCGGCGGGCTCGATGCGCTCAAGCTCCTGCTCGGCGGCCTCGACCGCAGGCTGCCGCAGCCGCTGCTGGTGTGCTGCCATACCGGCTCGGAGACGATCGAGCTGCTGTGCGAACTGCTCGGCCGGGTGTCCGCGCTGCCGGTGATCGCGGCGGCCGAACGCCATGCGGTACGCGGCGGCCACGTGCAGCTGGCGCCGACCGGCTACCATCTGCTGGTGGAACCGGACCGCCGCTTCGCCCTCACGACCGACCCCCGCGTCAACCATTCGCGCCCGTCGATCGACGTGCTGTTCGCGTCCGCCGCGACGGTGTGGCGGGAAGCCTTGATCGGCGTCGTGCTCACCGGGGCGAGCGCCGACGGCGCCGAGGGCTTGCGGCTGGTGCGCCGCGCGGGCGGGTGCGCCATCGTGCAATCGCCCGCCGATGCGCAGATTCCGGTCATGCCGCAGGCCGCGCTGGATCGTGCCGGTGCCGACTACTGTGTTCCACTGAACGACATCCCGCCGCTGCTCAACCGCCTGTGCCTGCCATGAATGTCTTGCCGCCCAAGATCCTCGTCGTCGACGACACGCACGCCAACCTGGTGGCGATGCGCCGCCTGCTGGCCGACTCCGGCGCCGCGCTGGTCGAAGCCGGCAGCGGCAACGAGGCGCTGGCGCGGTGCCTGGACCAGAAGTTCGCGCTGATCCTGCTCGATGTGAACATGCCGGACATGGACGGCTTCGAAGTGGCCCAGTTGCTCGGCGAGGCCGAACAGCTCAGGGACACGCCGATCATCTTCGTCACGGCGGCCTATGCCGACGACATCAACCGGCTCAAGGGGTACCGCTCCGGCGCGGTCGATTACATCGCCAAACCGATCAACGACACCATCCTGAAATCCAAGGTGCGGGTATTCCTGGAACTCTACGCCGCGCGCATGCAGCTGCAGCAGGCGCTGGACGAACTGGCCGAGCGCAACGAGCAGCTCAAGGTGGAGATCGCCGAACGCGAGCGCGCCGAAGCGAAGGTGCGCCACCAGGCCACGCACGACATGCTCACCGGCCTGCCGAACCGCGTGCTGTTCCATGACCGCCTGCAGCGGGCGATGCATCGCGCCACCCGGCAGGGCACCGGCTTTGCGCTTGCCCTGCTGGACATCGACGGCTTCAAGGCAATCAACGACAACTTCGGCCATCCGGCCGGCGACGCCCTGCTGCAGTCGGTCGGCGAACGCCTGTGCCAGGGCCTGCGGGCCACCGACACGGTAGCCCGCCTCGGCGGCGACGAGTTTGCCCTGGTCCTGGAGGATGTCGCCGAGGTGCCGCCGCTGCTGCAACGCTGCCAGCGGATCTGCGACCTGCTGGCCGAGCCCTGCCCGCTGCAGGGACGCCACGGCGAGGTGGTGGCGAAGGTCAGCGCCAGCATCGGCATCGCGCTGTGGCACAGCAAGGCCGACGGCGACGAGGAGTCATTGATCCACGCCGCCGACCGCGCACTCTACCAGGCGAAGGAAAGCGGCAAGAACCGTTACGTCCTCGCCGACGCCGCAAGCCTGCCCTGACCGACTTCGCGGCGGTACCGCGTCCGGCAGCAGCGCACCGAGGCGCGCGAAAGCTTCTCGTGGAGTCTCCCGGAGCGATTTTCGCAGGAGCCCGCCTTGTGGGCGATGCCTTTCGTCATGCCATCCATAGAGCATCGCCCACAGGGTGGGCTCCTACGCCAGTGCGCGCCTACACCACCCTGCCCTGCTGCGCGTCCCTCACCACCGCCGCACCCAGCTCCCGCGGGTCGAAATCGTCCACCGAGATGAACTCGAACACCGCTTCGCGCACGCGCTTGAGCAACTCGTATTCGGACGCGCTGACCACGCCGGCCTGCTGCGCCTCGGCCAGCTGCTCCAGGTAATCGTGCGCCTTGAACTGGCCGGCCTTCAGCGCCTTGAGGAACTTGCGCTCGACCGGCTCGGCCACGATCACGTCGGGGAGCAGCGCGTTCATGCGGCCGATCGTGTTGTTCGGCGTCGGCGTCAGGTAGACCCCCTGGATCAGGCGCTCGCGCGCCTCGCCCGGCGCGGTGATCAGCGCGGCCACGCGGCGGCCCAGGCGATCCGACGGCGGCACCTCGCGCCGCCCGAACGGGAACACCAGCACCCGCAGCAGCCAGCCGACCGGGCGCACCGGGAAGTTGCGGACCGCGCCGTCCAGCGCCATCTGCATGCGCCACACGCATTCGTGGAAGGCCCATGCCAGCAGCGGGCGGTCCGCTTCCGGGCGGCCGTTGTCCTCGTAGTTCTTCAGCATCGCGCAGGCGATGTACAGGTAGCTCAGCGCATCGCCGAGGCGTGCGGACAGTTTTTCCTTGAACTTCAGTTTGCCGCCCAGCACGCCCATGAACACGTCGGCACACAGCGCCAGCGCGGCCGAGTAGCGATTGAGCTTGCGGTAATAGCGCCGGGTATAGGCATCGCCGGCGGCATCGCCCAGACGCGAGCCGGTCAGGCCCATCGCGAAGCTGCGCATGGCATTGGACAGGCCGAAACCCAGGTGGCCGAACAGCAGCCGGTCGAAGGTCTCCAGCTGCTCGCCGCGGTCGGCGATCGCCAGCGCCTGCATTTCCTTGAGCACGTAGGGATGGCAGCGAATCGCGCCCTGACCGAAGATCATCAGGCTGCGCGTCATGATGTTGGCGCCCTCCACGGTGATCGCGATCGGCACGCCCTGCCAGGAGCGGCCGGCGTAGTTCTTCGGCCCCAGCTGCACTCCCTTGCCGCCGAGCACGTCCATCGCGTCGCCGGCCACCGCGCGACCCCATTCGGTGGCGTGATACTTCGCGATCGCCGAGGTCACCGCCGGCTTCTCGCCGCGATCGACCGCCGCCGCGGTGGAGCGCGACAGGGCCGCGGTCGCGTAGGCCAGGCCGCCGATGCGCGCCAGCGCCTCCTCCACGCCCTCGAAGCGGGCGATCGCCAGGCCGAACTGCTTGCGCATGCGCGCGTACGCGCCCACCGAGGCCACCGCGGCGCGCACCGCGCCGGTGGCGCTGGACGGCAGCGAGATGGCACGTCCCACCGACAGCACCTCGACCAGCATGCGCCAGCCGTGGCCGGCCATCTTCGGGCCGCCGATCAGCACCGACAACGGCGCGAAGATGCCCTTGCCGCGCACCGGCCCGTTCTGGAACGGCACGTTCAACGGCAGATGCCGGCGGCCGATCTCCAGGCCCGGCGTGGAGCGCGGCAGCAGCGCCAGCGTGATGCCGAGATCCTCCGTTTCGCCCAGCAGGTGCTCCGGATCGTACATGCGGAACGCCAGGCCGACCACGGTGGCCACCGGCGCCAGCGTGATGTAGCGCTTCTCGAAGGTGAACCTGATGCCGACCGTCTCCACGCCATCGACGACCTGCCTGCAGACGATGCCGAAGTCGGGAATCGAGGTGGCGTCGGAGCCGGCATAGGTGCCGGTCAGCGCGAAGCAGGGGATCTCCTCGCCCACCGCCAGGCGCGGCAGGTAATGGTTCTTCTGTTCCTCGCTGCCGTAGTGCAGCAGCAGCTCGGCCGGCCCCAGCGAATTCGGCACGGCGACCGTCGAGGCCACCGTGGCCGACATCGTGGACAGTTTCTGCAGCACCGCCGAATGCGCCAGCGCGGAGAATCCCAGCCCGTTGTAGCGCTTGGGGATGATCATGCCGAAGAACTTGTTCTTCTTGATGAACTCCCACACCTGCGGCGGCAGGTCGGCCAGCTCATGGGTGATCTGCCAGTCGTCGATCATCGCGCACAGTTCTTCCACCGGGCCGTCCAGGAACGCGCGTTCCTCGGTGCTCAGCTCGGGCTTCGGCTGTTTCAGCAGCTCGCTCCAGTCCGGCTTGCCGGAAAACAGCTCGCCCTCGAAACCGACCGTGCCCGCTTCCAGCGCGGTCTGCTCGGTGTCGGACAGTTTCGGGGTGACGCTGGCGAACAGCTTCAGCAGCGGCGCGCTGATCGAGCGGCGGCGAAAATCCACCAGCAGCAGGGGCGCGGCGATCGACGCCTCGAGGATCAGCAGGATCGCCAGGGTCCACGGCGCATGCGCCGCCAGCCCCGCCAGCAGCGTGGCCGCCAGCGTGACGATGGCCCATGCGCGCAGGCTGCTGCGGTGGTAGGCACAGGCGCCGGTTGCGAACAGCGCCGCCAGCAGGGTGAATATCACGGACATCTCGACACCTCATTCTCACGGTTGGACGGTACCGGCACGCAGCCGGACATCACGTTGATGGATCCAGACTTTGCACGAAACGGGCGATTTCGCGGGTGAAGGCGTCGTTCGCATCGCCCGCGACCATGTGGGTCGCGTCCGGCAAGGCCCGATGTTGCGCATGCGGCACCAGCTGCAGGAATTCGCCGACAGTATCGCCCGACACCACGTCGCTGCGCGCGCCCGACAGCAGCAGCAGCGGCACCTCGACTTTCGACGCCGCCGCCTGCAGGCGCGGCTGGTAGCGTTCGCTGTCCCGTACCACGCCGGACAGCAGGGCCGGGTCCCAGTGCCAGCGCAACCGGCCATCGGCGCTTTCGCGCAGCAGGGGGCGCAGTTGCTCCTCGCTCTTGCGCTTGCGCCGCTGCGGCAGGTAGCCGGCGATCTGTTCGGCGGCCTCGGCGTAATCGGCAAAGCCATCCGGGTGCGCCTGCATGAACGCGAGGATGCGCTCCACCCCGGCGGTTTCCCAGCGTGGCGTGATATCGACCAGCACCAGCGCCCGAAACGGCGACGGCGCGATCTCGCCGGCAAGCAGCAGCCCCAGCAGCCCGCCCATCGAGGCCCCGACCAGGATCGGCGGTTGCGGCTGGGCGCCGGCCAGGCGGACCAGGTCGCTGGCGAACTGATCCATCTGGTAGTCGCCGTTGGCCACCCGGTCGCTTTCGCCGTGGCCGCGGCTGTCGAACGTCACGCAGCAGCAGCCGCTGTCCGCCAGCGTGCCGGCCGTGCCGTTCCAGGCGCCGCGCGTCTGGCCGAAACCGTGCGCGAACAACAGCACGGGGCGCCCGCCGGCGTTGCGTGTCTCCACCGCCAGACTGATGTCGGCAACCGGAAAGCGGCTGACTGCCGCCGATGGGGAAGTTTCATTGACCATACGCAAGAGTATGGGTGTCCGCCGCAAGTGCCGTCAACCGGTCTGTTCGCGCAGCGGGCGCGGCGGCGGATCGCCGGCGATTCCAGGGATATCGCCTGCCACGGATTACAAAGGCGCGGGGTATGGCTACCATACGCACATGAATGTGATCAGCAAGCCCGAACGTACCCGCCTGTCTGCCGAGGATTGGGAGCTGGCCGCGCTGCGCCTGATCGCCGAACATGGCGTCGGCGCGCTGGCGGTGGAGGCACTGGCCCGGCAACTGAGTGTCACCAAGGGCAGCTTCTACTGGCATTTCCGTACCCGCGAAGCCCTGTTGAACGCCGCGCTGGAACGCTGGGAGCTGTATGGCGAGCGCGAGATCATCAGCCAGATCGAGCAGATTGCCGATCCGCGCAAGCGACTGCCCGAACTGTTCCGCCGGGTCGCGCACGAGCTGCAGGCACACCGCATCTATGCCGCGCTGCTGAAGGCGCTGGACCATCCGCAGGTGGTGCCGGTGATGGCGCGCGTGTCGCAGCGGCGGATGGAATTCCTGACCACCGCCTATCGCGAAGCCGGCCTGACGCCGCCGCAGGCACTGAACCGGGCACGGCTGACCTACGCCGCCTACGTGGGCTTCCTGCAGCTCAACTTCACGCTGGGCCTGCCGCGCATCAACCACGAGGAATTCGATGCCTACGTGGAACACATGATCGCCACGCTGATCCCGGCCTGAGCTTGCCGGTGCCGACAAGGCGGCCGCAGGTCGCCCGCCGTGCTGCGCGGAACCTTGCAATGCCAATCCCCGCAAACTACCGTTCGCCCTCTTTTTTGCGACAAGACCAGAGAGGAAACGATGGCAAGCAGACTGGATGCGCTGACGAGCTGGGTCACCGAAGTGGCCGCGCTGACCCGGCCCGCAAACATTCACTGGTGCGACGGCTCGGATGCGGAATACGCCGCCCTGGTGCAGCGGATGCTGCAATCCGGTGACCTGATCGAGCTGAACCAGCAGACCCATCCGGGTTGCTACCTGCACCGTTCCGATCCCGCCGACGTGGCCCGCGTCGAGCACCTGACCTTCGTCTGCCACCCGCAGCGCGAAGATACCGGGCCGAACAACCACTGGATGGCACCGGACGAGGCGCACGCGAAAATCGACGCGCTGTTCGACGGCTGCATGGCCGGCCGCACCATGTACGTGGTTCCCTACTGCATGGGGCCGGTCGATTCGCCGCTGGCCCGCTGCGGCGTGGAGATCACCGACAGTCCGTACGTGGTCGCCAACATGCGCATCATGACCCGCATGGGCGCCGCGGCGCTGGCACGGATCGAGCGCGAGGGGCTGCTATCGAACGGCGCGCATTCGAACGGCACGTTCGTCAAAGGCCTGCATTCCACCGGCGAGCTCGACCCCGAGCGCCGCTACATCATGCATTTCCCGGACGAACTCACGATCAAGTCCTACGGCTCCGGCTACGGCGGCAACGCGCTGCTGGGCAAGAAGTGCCATGCCCTGCGCATCGCCAGCAACCAGGCCCGCAGCGAAGGCTGGCTGGCCGAGCACATGCTGATCATGGGCATCGACACGCCGTGGGGCGAAACGCATTACATCGCCGCCGCGTTTCCGTCCGCCTGCGGCAAGACCAACCTGTCGATGCTGATTCCTCCCGAAAGCTATCAGCGCGACGGCTGGAAGGTGCGCACGATCGGCGACGACATCTGCTGGATGCGCCCCGGCCAGGACGGCAGGTTGTGGGCCATCAACCCGGAGGCCGGCTTCTTCGGCGTGGCCCCGGGCACCAGCAGCAACAGCAACCCGAACGCGCTGCAGACGATCGCGCGCGACACCATCTACACCAACGTCGCGCTTACCGCCGACAACCAGCCATGGTGGGAGGGCCTGCCCGGCACGCCGGTCATCGACTGGCAGGGGCGTCCCTACGATCCGGCCAACGGCCCGGCGGCGCATCCCAATTCGCGCTTCACGGTCAGCGCCCGGCAGTGCCCGACCTGGTCGCAGGAAGCCGAGGCCGCGCAAGGCGTGCCGATCAGCGCCATCGTGTTCGGCGGCCGGCGGCCGTCGCTGGTGCCGCTGGTCTTCGAAGCGCACCACTGGTCGCACGGCGTGCTGGTCGGTGCCGCCATGGGCTCGGAAACCACCGCCGCCGCCACCGGCGCGGTCGGCGTGATGCGCCGCGACTCGATGGCGATGAAGCCGTTTTGCGGCTATCACTACGGCGACTACTTCGCGCACTGGCTGTCGTTCGACCGGGCCGGCGCCCGCCTGCCCAAGGTCTTCCACGTCAACTGGTTCCGCAAGGGCCGCGACGGCAAGTTCCTGTGGCCCGGCTTCGGCGACAACCTGCGCGTGCTGGAGTGGATGATAGCCCGCGTCGAAGGCCGCCTCGACGGCGTCCGGACGCCGATCGGCATCCTGCCGGGACCGGCCGAGCTCAAGCTGGACGGGCTCGACATCGAGCGCCGCCATCTCGACGAGTTGCTGGCGGTGGACCATACCGGCTGGCAGACGGAACTGGCCGCCATCGGCGAGTATCTGGACACCTGCCTGCCCCGCCTGCCCGAGCGCCTGCGCAAGGAGCAGCAGCGCGTGGCCGAGGCGCTGGGACAGCCGCGCCAGGCCGACGCCACGACCTGACGTCGGGCCGGGGCGGAGCGGGGCCCGGGCGCCCCGCTCCGGCCCGACGTCGCGGCGCGCGTGCAAACCCTTCCGCGTGCCGCCGCATCCAAGCTGGCAAGATGAGCCTCGCCCATATCGATCCCGGAAGCCGCATGTCGCCTGTCGCCGCCAACCCGGGAGCCAACGACACCGACGACGTACGGGCCGCGGCAGCCGGCGATCGCCACGCGTTCGAGCGGCTGTACCGGCTGCACGTGGGCCGGGTGCATGGTGCGGTCTACCGGCTGGCCGGCTACGACCGCGCCCGTGCCGAGGACCTCACCCAGGAAGCGTTCATCCGCGCCTGGCAGAAACTGCCGGGCTTTCGTCACGAAAGCGCATTCGGCACCTGGCTGTACCGGCTTGCGGTCAACCTGGCCCTGATGGACATCCGCGCGCGCGGCGCCGATCCGGTCGGCACGCTGGACGAGGAGCACCTGCCGGATACCGGCCAGACACCGTTCTGCGCTGCCGAGCGCGTGGAACTCGAACGCGCGATCGGCCGGTTGCCGCCGCGTGCCCGCGCCGTGCTGGTGCTGCACGACATCGAGGGCTGGCGGCACGAGCAGATCGGCAACGAGATGGGCATGGCGACAGGCACCTCGAAGGCTCAGCTGCACCGCGCCCGAGGCTTGCTGCGAAAAATATTGGGGCCCGCGGCCCCGGGAGTGCCTGCATGAACGAATTCGAATGGCGCCGCCAACTGCGCAACCTGCGCCAGCCGCTCAGGCCGCAGCGGGATCTCTGGAGCTCGATCGAGGCCGCGCTGGCCGAGGCTGCACCCGCCGGTGCGCAGCCCTCCGATCCGACGCCGCCCCGCCGCCGACCGCCGCAGCGGCGCTGGCTGCTCGGCGCCGGCCTGGCCGCGTCGGCCTTGCTGGTGGCCGGCATCGGCTGGCGCCTGCTGCGTCCGCCTGCCGGGTTGCCGCTGACCTTCGGCGCAGCGTCCTCCCTGCCCGCATGGAAGCCGACCGACCCGCGACTGGCCGGTGCGGCGATCGAGCTGGATGCCGCCCGCATGGAATTGCAGCAGGCCATCCGGCAGGCGCCCGGCTCGGCCGCCTTGCAGCGCCTGCTCGCGCGCACCGAACGCCAGCAGGCGCAACTGCGTCGATCCGCCGACCCGGCCGGTTGATGCCATCAGGAATGATCATGAAGAAATCGTCCATGAGAGCGCTCCACTGCCTTCCGCTGCTGCTCGGCCTGGGCCTCGGCCAGGCGCTGGCCGGCACGCCGATCCAGCTGCGCCACGATGCCGCCGCCGCGGCCCACATCAGCATCAGCAACGTCGAGGGCAGGGTCACGGTCATCGGCTGGGACCGCCCCGAGGTGGAGGTCGCCGGCCAGCTCGGCGAAGGCGCCAAGCCGCTGGCCATCACCGGCAGCGATGCCGACCTTGCGATCAAGGTCGAGCCGCAGGGCGGCTCCGGCTGGTTCAACTGGCACGGCGACAATGCCATGGCGCCAAGCACGCTGGAGTTGCACGTGCCCCAAGGTGCCTCGCTGGAGATCCATGTGATCAGCGCGCCCCTGGTCATCGACGGCATCGATGGCGGCAGCATCGTGGTCAACACGGTCAGCGGCAAGGCCCGCATCAACGCGCGGACGCCTTCGCTGAAGATCGACAGCATCAGCGGCGGCATCGAACAGGCCGGGCACGCCGAACGTGCCGACCTGCAGACGGTGAGTGGCGACATCCTCGCCCCCGCGCTCGGCGGCGAGGCCAGGCTGCAGACCGTTTCCGGGCATGTCCACGCGGCCGGCGGACCCTGGCGGAAGCTCGCCGTCAGCAGCGTATCCGGCGACGTGCAGCTGGCCGGCAAGTTGGCCCGCGACGGCCAGCTCGGCATCGACAGCATGAGCGGCGACGTGCAGCTGCTGTTGCCTGCGGACACCTCCGGCACCATTCGTGCCAGCAGCTTCAGCGGCGACCTGCGCAGCGACTTCGGCACACCGCAAAAATCCGCGCACGGCCCCGGCGTCGCCCTGGACACCCGGTTGGGCACCGGTCGCGGCAGGATCGACGTCGAGACGTTCAGCGGCGACCTGCGTGTCAAAAAGCAGGAGTGAGTGAAGAGGAGAGTGAAGAGGAGTGAGAAACGAGAGACAGGCGCGCAAGCTGGGCTCTACTCTCGTTTCTCACTCCTGCTTCAGAGATCCTGGTGATACTGCACGTACGGCGTACGCGACTGGTCCGGCTCGGGGCCGACCGGCGTGTTGGAAGGGTTGCCCGACGACCACAGGTTCTGGGCACCGATACTCAGCTCGCCCTGCCACGGCAACCGCCAGGTCACGCCCAGGTCGATGCTGTTCCAGCGCCGGTCGGCATTGAAGCTGCCGGGGATGCCGACCTGCGGCTGCATGGTACGGCCGATCAGGGTGCCGCGCAGCGGGCCGTGATCGACGCCGAGACTCAGTGCCTTCTGATCCAGCATGCTGACGCCGAGCAGATTGCCCGGCAGCAGATAGATGTGACCGACGCTGGCGCCCAGATCGATGCCGCTCCTGCTGCCGATCGCCAACCGGCCACGCGCATTGAACTGGGTGCTGCTGTCAAAACCCGACAGGCCATCAACCCCCGGCGAAGCACCCAGCAACACCCGCGGCAACACGGCCTGGCTGTTCGGCGTGCGGTTGCCGCCGACGCTGAGGTCGATGCTGTAACGGCCATCCACATAGGTGGCGCCCACCTCGCTGCCGAGCACGCGCCAGGGCTGGTTCACCCAGGAATGCTCGCTGAGCTCGGCATGTGCATTCAGGTTCGGCGCGATGCCGAATTGCAGGCCGGTCGTGACGACATTGCCCGTGCCGACAACGCCGAACGTCAGCGGCGCGTTGCTGTACAAGGCGTCGGCGCCGCTGCTGCGCCCCACCTTGAGCGTCAGCAGATGGCCGTCCCCACCGAGCCACAGCGGCACGGCCGCCACCGGCCCGGACGCGGCCACCCGGGCCGACGGCTGCATCAGCAGATACTCCGCCTGGGCGCTGTTGCTGCCGACAGACTGCCCGACCGCAGCGAGCGGCAGCAGCAACGTCAACAGCAGGGAGAGCGGGTGGCGCATGGTACGGGTCGGTCGATCCGGCAATCGGGAATGGGTGAATTATACCGCAGTTTTACATTTAACTAACACCCTGAAATGGTGCCCAAATCACAAAATCCTTGGCCCCATCCACCAATGACCGGCGCGGGCGCGCACTGGTTCCCCCGCCGATGCTGGCAGCCAGGCTGGCTTACACGATATAAAGGCATCTGATGCCGCAGGACCCATCCGGAACGGACCCGCAGCCACCGATGATCGTCACGCCCTCGATGCGCTCAACCCAGCCTTATCCGATGGCGCGGGATCTTGCGGCTCTGCACAAGGCGATCGAACTCCTGTTCCAGGCTCCGGACGCAGCCAGCGTGATGGAAATCTGCGACCTGATGCGGGGCAACCTGGAAATCCAGGGCCGGCTTCGCTGGCGCGGCATGCATGAACAGCCGGCTCACCCGCTGGCCGGACAGCTGGATCTGGCCACCGACCCCCAGCGCCTGCGTGCGCTGACCCTGGAGGGGGTCGATCTTCCGCTCCCCGCGCCCATCCGCGAGCAGTTGGCCTGGCTGGGGCGCCTGGCCGATGCCCGTCTGCGCCAACTGACCGAAAGCAGCCGGTTGTACGAGGCGATTTCCCGCCTGGCCCTGGCCGAGCGCCTGCAGCGTGCGCTGTACGCCATCGCCGAACAGTCCGGCAGCGAACACGACATGCCCGAGATGATGCGCTCGCTGCATGCCACGGTCAGCAGCCTGATGTATGCGGAAAATTTCTACATCGTGTTGTACGACATCGCATCCGACACCGTGCGCTTCCCCTATTACGTCGATGTCGCCGACACCGATCCGCCGCTGCCCGACCAGGATCTGCCGCTGCGCGAGATTCAGTACAGCCTGACCTGGAACCTGCTGCACGAGGGCCGGCCGCTGATGGGGTCGATCGAGGAGCTGAAACAGCAGTTCGGCGAACGCTTCGTGCTGATCGGCCCCAGTTGCGAGCATTGGCTGGGCGTGCCCCTGCTGCGCGCCGGACGCGCGGTGGGCGGCATCGTGATGCAGAGCTACCGCACCGACACGCACTACTCCCGGCACGACTTCGAACTGCTGAACTATGTGGCCCAGCATGTGCAGACCGCGCTGGAAAGGCGCGAAGCGCACCTCGAGCTGGGCCGCCGGGTGGCCGATCGCACGGCGGCGCTGCGCGAGTCCAATCGCGTGCTGCGGCAACAGGTGCTGCAGCGCCAGCGCGGCGAGCGCCTGCAGGCGGCCTTGTTCCGCATCGCCGAACTGGCCAACACCTCCGATACCCTGGAAAAATTCTACGCGGCCATGCACCAGGTGATCAGCGGCCTGCTGTATGCGCGCAACTTCTACATCGCGCTGGTCGACGAGGAAAGCGGTTGCCTGACCTTTCCCTATTCGGTCGACGAAGTCGACACCGAGCGGCTGCCGCGGGCGCACGGGCGCGGCGTCACCGAGTACGTATTGCGCCATGCCAGGCCGCTGCTGGCCGGCCCCGACGAAATCCAGCGGCTGTGCGCACTGGGCGAGGTCGCCCACGTCGGCGCGCGCTCGGAATGCTGGCTCGGCGTGCCGCTGGTATCTGGCGGGAAGGCCATCGGCGTGCTGGCACTGCAAAGCTATTCGCCCCGGCACACCTACAACGAGCGCGACCAGGAACTGCTGACCTTCGTCAGCTACCACATCGCCAATGCGCTGCAGCGCAAGCAGGCCGCTTCGTCGCTGCAGCAGGCGTATGCCAGCCTGGAGCGCCGCGTCACCGAACGCACCCGCGCGCTGGCCCTGGCCAATCGCGATCTGCGCGAACAGATCGCCGAACGCGAGCGGGTCGAGCGCCGGCTGAAATACGAGACGCTGCACGACTCCCTGACCGGGCTACCCAACCGCGCCCTGCTGCTGCAGCGGCTGGAACAGGCGATCCAGCGCTATACCGCCAATCCCAAGGACCTGTTCGCGGTGCTGTTCATCGACCTGGACCGCTTCAAGGTGATCAACGATTCAGTCGGCCACCTGGTCGGCGACGACCTGCTGTTCCAGGTCGGCGGCCGCATCCGTGCCTGCCTGAAGACCCGCGACGTGGTCGCGCGCCTGGGCGGCGACGAATTCGCCGTGCTGCTGGAAAGCATTTCCGATGCCGGCAAGGCGCCGCAGATCGCCGAACGCATCATCAGCGAACTGCGCACGCCGTTCCGGCTCGGCACCAAGGAGATCTTCACTTCGGCCTCGATCGGCGTGGCGCTGTCCAGCCTGCACTACGAGCAGCCGGAAGAATTGCTGCGCGACGCCGACGCGGCGATGTACCACGCCAAGGACCGCGGCCGCCATCGGGTGGCGATGTTCGACGACCGCCTGCGCCGCGAGGCACTGTCGCTGCTGGACATGGAAAGCGACCTGCGCCACGCGCTCAACCGCAATGAATTCGTGCCGTTCTACCAGCCGATCGTCGAGCTCGCCGACGGCCGCGTCACCGGCTACGAGGCGCTGCTGCGCTGGCATCACCCCGAACGCGGCTTGCTGGAACCGGGGGACTTTCTGCTGATCGCCGAGGAGTGCGGCTGTGCCGAGGTGATCGACTGGCAAATCTTCGAGCAGGTATGCGCGCAGGCGATGC
>JAGWMU010000041.1 GCA_028873095.1 Pseudomonadota bacterium
CAGGTCGGCGTCGGCAAGTTCCCGTGGGCGGCCAGCGGCCGCGCCATCGGCATCGACCGCACCGAGGGCTTCACCAAGCTGATCTTCGACGAGGCCACCCATCGCGTGGTCGGCGGCGGCATCGTCGGCGTGCATGCCGGCGACCTGATTGCCGAAATCGCGCTGGCGATCGAGATGGGCGCGGAAGCGGCCGACATCGGCCTCACCATCCACCCGCATCCCACCCTGAGCGAATCGGTGGGCATGGCGGCCGAGGTGTACGAAGGCACGATCACCGACCTGTACTTGCCGAAGAAGAAATAGCCGGTCGGCGTGCAGGCTCGGCGGTTGCCGCTTGCGACGCCGGTCAGTCGGCGGCTGTCGGATGTGCCGGAACGACGGACGCACCTGGCGTGGTGCCGACTATCTTGCGCAACTGTTCCTGCAGGCTACGCAGCTGGTTCTGCGTGGCATCGATCGTGGCTTCCGCCTGGCCCAGTTCATGCAGAAAGGCGCGTGCATCGATCGGTTGGCCGGTCCGCAGGTCGGTGCGGAAATCGATCATGTTCGTGCCGCTGAAAAACACCATGCTGTCGTGCTGGATCCAAGACGTCAGCTCGCGTACTGCCGAGTAGCCGCTCGAATAGCGCTGCAGCGTCGCCGGCTCCATCCAACTGGCCGACTGGTCGGCGACCGCCACGTCCCAGGCGTCCGTCGACAACCCCGGCCAGTTGAGGTTGATCAGGAACAAGCGTTGGTTGTCCTGCAGATAGCGGTTGATCTGGGCGGTCGACACACCGGCCTGGATATCCTGGGCGACCACGCCATCGAGCTTGCGCAGGCCGGCCAGCGTTCGCTGGTTGATGCTGAGCGCCGGACCGATGCCATCGAGGTCCGCATGCAGTTCCTGCTCCATGCGCCGGCTTGCGGTTGCCGCGGCATTCCGGTGATGGGCATGCGCGATCCATGCCTCCAGCCCCAGCGCGGTGAGAATGCTGAGCACGATCATCAAGTAGTGCTTGCTGAAATCCTTCAGCGAATGCAGGCGGACCTCGGGCAGCTCCAGGTGCATCGGTGACCCCATCGGCGGTTTGGCGACGGGCGCGAGCGTACACGATTGCGTGGGCCGACGGGCCAGCTTCGCCGACCAGGCCAAGGCGGGCCTGCCCCGGGGTCCGGAAGAAGAAGTAAGCTGTGCCGATGGGTGAATTGAAGCGTTCGGGCCGTGTTCCGAAACTTCCGCCGGAGGAACCGCGATGAGCCTTTCGCAGATCGGGATCGGAGCCGCCATGGCCTTGCTGGCAGGGCTGACGGCCACCGCAAGCGTCCACGCCGGCATCGGCCGGGGCGATCGCTATGCCGGCCGGCCGTGGGCGTCCCGCGCGCCGGTGCTGGCGCAGCACGGCATGGCGGCGACCGAACAGCCGCTGGCCTCGCTGGCGGCGATCGAGATACTCAAGAAGGGCGGCAGCGCCGTGGATGCCGCGATCGCCGCCAACGCGGTGCTCGGGCTGACCCAGCCGGTGTTGAACGGCATCGGCGGCGACGCGTTCGCGATCGTGTGGGATCCGAAAACGCACAAGCTCTACGGCTACAACGGTTCCGGCCCGTCGGCCAGGGGCCGCGATCTGGCGAAGATGCAGGCCGAGGTCAGGGCCGCCTACGCGAAGGCCGGGCTGCCGTACAGGGCGCACATCCCGCCGCTGGGTTCGCTGCCGGTCACCGTGCCGGGGACGGTGGACACCTGGTTCGCCCTGCATGCGAAATTCGGCAAGCTGCCGATCGGCGAGGATCTAGCGCCGGCGATCGCGCTGGCGCAAGGCGGCTTCCCGGTCACCCAGCTGGTCGCGCAATACTGGAAGGGCAACTTCAAGGCGTTCGACAGGAACCGGAAACTGATCGAGGAAAGCGCGAACGCGCGCCATACCTACCTGATCGCCGGCCACCCCCCGGCCGAGGGCGAGGTGTTCCGCAATCCCGATCTCGCGCGCACGCTGACGACGATCGCGCAGGGCGGGCGCGACGCGTTCTACAAGGGCGCGATCGCGCACACGATCGATGCGTATTTCAAGCGCATCGGCGGCGATTTGCGCTATGCCGATTTCGCCGATTTCCACGGCGAATGGGTGACGCCGCAGTCGGTCGACTATCGCGGCTACGATGTCTACGAACTGCCGCCGAACGGGCAGGGCTTCGCCGCACTGGAGATGCTCAACATCCTCAAGGGTTTCGACCTGAAGAAGATGGGCGCCGGCAGCGCCGATGTGCTGACCGCGGAGATCGAAGCCAAGCGGCTGGCGTACGAGGATCTCGCCAAGTTCTATGCCGACCCGCGCTTCGTGGACGTGCCGATGCGGGGCCTGCTGTCCCAGCGCTACGCCGACCAGCGCCGCAAGCTGATCCATCTCGATCACGCCAACCCGGACATCGGCCCCGGCGATCCGCGCCTGTTCCAGGGCGACACCACCGACTTCGAGACCGCCGACAAGGACGGCATGATGGTGTCGATGATCCAGTCCAACTATCGCGGCATGGGCTCGGGGCTGGTCGCCGACGGGCTGGGCTTCATGTTCCAGGATCGCGGCGAGCTGTATTCGCTGAACCCGAAGGACGCCAATGTCTACGCGCCCGGCAAGCGCCCGTTCCACACCATCATCCCCGCGTTCGTGATGAAGGACGGCCAGCCGTTCATGGCGTTCGGCGTGATGGGCGGCGACATGCAGCCGCAGGGCCACGTGCAGGTGCTGGTCAACCTGATCGACTACGGCATGAACGTGCAGGAAGCCGGCGATGCCGCGCGCTGGCGCCACTACGGCAACGCCGAACCCACCGGCGAAGCCTCGCAGGGCATCGGCACGGTGGAAATGGAATCGGGTTTCGATCCCGCCGTGAAAGCCGAACTGGCCCGGCGCGGCTACAGGATCGTGCCGGGCACCGGCAACTTCGGCGGCTACGAGGCGATCATGTACGACGCCAAGCAGCACGTGTACTGGGGCGCCACCGAAATGCGCAAGGACGGCGAGGTGATCGGGTATTGAACCGCTTTCTCGTGCCGCGCCCCGCGTTCCCGAGGTTGGAGTTTGCCGGCCGGCTCCGTCCAGCCGGCCCGCCGGTTCGCTGCGTGCGACTCGCCGGCAGAAGGACGCTGCGGAACTCCCGTCCTCCGGGGTTGCCATGCGTTCGCCATGATTTCGCCCGGCCTTCGCCGTTTCGAGTCCTCATGCTGATCTTCATCGCATCCAGCCCGACGGCAAGGAAGTCGCATGACCCATGTGCAGGGGGCCGGCGGCACGACGCCGATGAATCGCCTGCCCGGCCTCGACCTGCTGCGCGCCATCGCCATCGTGTGGGTGATGCTGTTCCACTCGTTCATCGTGGGAGGGCTTGGCCCCCGCTTCGAGTGGCTCTCGCGCTATGGCTGGATGGGCGTGGATATCTTCTTCGTGCTCAGCGGATTCCTGATCGGCGCGCAGGTGCTGCGGCCACTGCAGCGGGGTGAGCCGCTTTCGTTCGGCGGGTTCTACCGCCGCCGCGCGTGGCGCATCCTGCCGGCGTTTGCCGTGGTATTGGCGATATACACGCTGCTCCCTCCGGTGCGGGAGGCGCCGGGGCTCCAGCCGTGGTGGCAGTTCGCTACCTTCACGATGAACCTGCTGGTCGATTACCCGCGCAATCAGGCTTTTTCGCATGCATGGTCGCTGTGCGTGGAAGAGCATTTCTACCTGGTGTTTCCGCTGCTGGCCTGGTGGCTGACGCGGCGAGCGTCGACGGCGAAGTTCGCCAGCGTTTGCGCTGGCGTGGCGATCCTCGGTATCGCGTTGCGCACCTCGATCTGGCTGCACGACACGGCGATCGAGCCGCCGCGCAACTGGTTCATCGAGGACCTTTATGACCCGACCTGGACGCGCCTGGACGGCCTGTTGATGGGCATCATGCTCGCGGTGCTGCAGGCCTTCCGGCCAGCGGCTTGGGCGCGGCTGCAGCGGCATGCGAACGTCATCCTGCTGGCCGGAATCGCCGTGACCGGCCTGTCGTTTTGGCTGTTCCGGGAACGCACGGGCTTGCTCGCCAATGCGATCGGCTGGCCCGTGCTGTCTTTCGGCTTCGGGCTGCTGGTATTTGCCGGCGCCGATCGGCAAAGTCTGATCGGGCGCCGGCGGGTGCCGGGCGCGGCCTGGATCGCCGCCATTTCCTATAGCCTGTATCTCAGCCACAAGCTCGCATTCCATTTCGTGGAAGCGAAGCTGGGCGCGTCCTCGCAAGGCCATGGCCTGCCCGTTTTCGCCGCCTATGCGCTGGCGGTGCTGTTGCTCGGTGCGGCGCTGCATTATCTGGTGGAGCGCCCTTTCCTGCGCCTGCGCGAGCGAAGGTCAGACACCGGAACGTTCGTGCAAACGCCAGCTCGGACGGGTCAACTCGACGCCGGATGATCCGCGGGTTGTCGCTGCCGGTCGGCGTCGTCCATGCCCGGAGCCCTCCGGGCGCATGCGGTCCGGCCGGGCGCAATCGCGCTGTCCGTCGGATCCGCCTGCAAAAAGGCCAGCTTCTTCTCCCGCGGCAATTGCCGGATTGCCCACTCCGCGCGCGACGCGCTGGCGCGATCGGGGTAGTTGCGGGAGCCCAGCAGCCGGACGGGCGGGTTGGCGCGGGTGTAGCGGGCGCCGCGGCCGGCGACGTGGGCGGCGTAGCGCGCGTCGAGGCGGTTGGTGATGCCGGCGTACCAGCTGCCGTTGCGGCATTCGATCAGGTACAGGCACCACGAGCCGTTCGCTGCGGGCGATGGCGGCGGACTGGCGGCTGGCGGTGTTGCGATCAAGTGCACTCCACGTACATGCGGTCGAGCAAAGGCAGCACCATCGGGTCGACCCACCCCGCCTCGCGGCCACGGACCTGGAGCGGATCCATCGCCAGCCTCGCGGCGCGCAGGCCCATGCGCTCCCGGCGTACCGGGCCGGGCAGCACGGCGAACGACAGCGGCGTGGTTTCGCCGTGCATGGCGGACTCCATGGGGCGGGATGGAACGAACCCGCCGACCTAGATTACTCTGGCGCGATCCGTGCTGGAATGTTCTTGCCGCGCTCGGAGCCATCGGCGCCGCCGCGCGCAACCGCCATCGGTCATCTTTGCACGGTCATGAGCGCATGTTAGGTTCTGCCGAAGCGGGCAGGGGGCCCGACCGGCCAAGGGGGCATGCATGTCCGCAGTGAGCGTTCGCGTCGAGTCCGTCACCAAACGGTTTTCCGGACATACCGCGGTAAGGGATCTTTCGATGGAGATCGCCGCGGGCGGCATCTTCGGCCTGCTGGGCCCCAACGGGGCCGGCAAGACCACCACCATCCGCCTGATCATGGGCATCCTCGAACCGGACCTGGGCAAGGTGGTGTTGTTCGGTTCCGGCCACGGCAGCCGCAGGCTGTCGCAGCGCATCGGCTACCTGCCGGAGGAGCGCGGGCTGTACAAGAAGATGAAGGTACTCGATCACCTGATCTTCCTGGGCGAGACCAAGGGCATCGGCCGTGCGGACGCGCGCCGCCGCGCGCAGGCGTGGCTGGATCGGCTGGGCGTCGGCGACTGGGCGCTGAAGAAAGTGGAAGACCTCTCCAAGGGCATGCAGCAGAAGGTGCAGTTCGCCGGCGCGCTGCTGCACGAGCCGGAACTGGTGATTCTCGACGAACCGTTTTCGGGCCTGGACCCGGTCAACGCGCAGGTGATGAAGGACATCGTGGTGGCGATCGCCGCCGAAGGCCGCACCGTGCTGTTCTCGACCCACGTGATGGAGCAGGCCGAGCGGATGTGCGACCGCATCGCGATCATCGCACGCGGCGAAACGGTGGTCAGCGGTACGCTGGCGCAGGTCAAGGCGGACTTCGGCGGGCGGCATGTCGCGCTGGGCTTCACCCACGACAAGGCGCGCGCCGAACGGATTCTCGCCGACCGCGCGCTGGTCGCCCGCATCGACGACTATGGCGCCTCCGCCGAACTGCAGATGGCCGACGGGGCCGACCCGGGGCAGTTGCTGGCGTCGCTGGTGGGCGAAGGCGTGGGACTGCGCCGGTTCGAGGTGGTCGAGCCGTCGCTGCACGCCATTTTCATTGCCAGGGTCGGTGCCGATGCCGCCACCGCGCATGCCGGAGAAGCCGCATGAAGAAGATCCTTGCCGTGATCCGGCGCGAATTCGTGGCGCGCGTGCGAACCCGTGCCTTCGTGATTTCCACCATCCTGCTGCCGGTGTTCATCGTGCTGATGGCGGTGCTGCCGGGCCTGATGATGAGCGGTGCCGACCACACCAGCCGCGTGGCCATCGTGGATGGCTCGTCGATGGATCTCGGTCGGCCGGTCAGCCAGGCGATGCAGGCCGAAAAGCTGGGCGACGGCCCCGCCGCCGGGGCGAGCTATCGGGTGCAGGTGTTTCGGGCCGGCGGCGACCTGACATCGGTGCGCGACGGGCTGATAGCCAAGACCGGGTTCTCCAAAGACCGGCATGGCGACCGCTGGGACGGCGTGCTGGTGCTCACCGATGCCACCCTCACCAGCGGCAAGCTGGCCTACTACGGCAGCAATGTCGGTTCGCTGCAGTCCATGTCGAAGCTGCAGCGTCTGGTGTCGAACGTGCTGGCCGGCGTGCGGCTGGGCAAGTCGGGCGTGGATCCGGCGCTGGTGCGCCGTGCGATGACCGCAGCCGACATGAGCACGACCAAGGTGTCCGACGGCAAGCTGACCGGGCAGAGCGGCGAGGACTCGTTCCTGATCGCGTATTTCATGGGTTTCATCCTGTACATCTCGATCCTGCTGTACGGCCAGCAGACGATGACCTCGGTGATCGAGGAAAAGACCTCGCGCATCATGGAGGTGCTGACCTCCTCGTTGACCCCGTTCCAGATGCTGCTGGGCAAGGTGCTGGGCGTGGGCTCGGCGGGGCTGACCCAGATGGCGATCTGGGGCGGCTCGGTGTTCCTGGTCAGCAGCCAGCGCGCGCAGCTGGCCGGGCTGTTCGGGATGAGCGCCGACGCCGTGGGCAAGTTCCCGATTCCGACCATGGCGCCGGGCCTGCTGGCGGTGTTCCTGATCTACTTCGCGCTGGGCTTCCTGCTCTACGGCGCGCTGTACGCGGCGATCGGCGCGATGTGCAACACGATCCAGGAAACCCAGCAGTACGCCAGCTTCGTCACCATCTTCATCCTGGTCGGCTTCTTCGCCGTGTTCAGCCTGATCAAGGATCCTGCCGGCAGCCTCGGCGTGACGATGTCGTACATCCCGTTCTTCGCGCCGTTCACGATGCCGGTGCGCTGGTCGCTGACGTCGGTGCCGCCGCTGCAGCTGGCAGCGTCGCTGGGCCTGATGGTGGTCGCCCTGCTCGCCTGCGTGTGGCTGGCTGCGCGGATCTATCGCACCGGCATCCTGATGTACGGCAAGAAGCCGTCATGGCGCGAACTGCTGCGCTGGATCCGGGCCTGACAACGCGCTCCTACCGGGCTTGCCGTTGCCGGGGCTCCAGCAGGCAGGACACGCCGATGCAGGCGGCGAACGCCAGCAGCCAGCGGTCGGCCAGCGGATGCAGCACCGGCAGGATCGTGGCCATCGCGGGCAGCCATGCGCTGCCGTAGAGCGCGCTGACCACGCCGGCGGCCAGCAGCAGGGCGACGCCGAGCGCGATCGCCAGGCCCCGCTCGAAGCGGGCATCGGCCGCGCGCGCGCCCCGGGCGGGGACCATGGCGGCAACCCGATGCGCGAAGTCGGCCGGCAGGGTGGCGTCCAGCGGCTCGCGCAGCGCGCGCGCGAGCCGGCGATATTGCCGCATGCGCGCATCGTCGCCGGCAGGGTCCAGGCCCAGCCGTTCGCGCCGGGCGGCGGTCTCCTGCGCCAGCCATTCGCGTTCGCGGGCGTCGTCGTCGAAGGGTGGTGCGTGGTGTTCGATGTCGTGGCTCATGCTGCAACTCCGGTCCGGGATTCGAGTACGCCGCGCAGGCGCAGTCGCGAGCGGAACAGGTGGCTCTTGATGGTGCCGCTGGCCAGCCCGGTGATCTTCGCCATTTCGGCAATCGGCATTTCGTCGAGGTAATACAGCGTCAGCAGCATGCGCTGCAAGGGCGGCAGCGTATCGATCGCGGCGTGCAGGTGTTGCGCGATTTCCTCGTCGGCGCAGGCGCTCTCCAGGTCGAAGCCGTCGCCGACCTGTTCGACCAGCGCGTAGTCATCGCCTTCGCCGCCGGCATCGACCAGCGGGATGCGCTTGTGCTGCAGGTGACGCAACGCGATCGTGTAGGCCACGCGGCCGATCCAGGATTTCAGCGCGCTCTCGTGGCGGTACTGGTGCAGGCACTGGTGCACCCGCAGAAAGGTGTCCTGGCACAGTTCGCGGGCGTCCTCGGGATGCCGCACCATGCGGTAGATGATGTGCCAGCACAGGCCCTGATATTCGCCGATCAGGCGCTCGAACGCGCCCGGCCGGTTGGCCAGCACGGCGTCGACCAGTTCGCGGTCAGGGCTGCGGATGTCATCCATGGCGCAAGAGATACGCGCAGCGGCGCGGCGGTTGCAAGCGGTTCGTTGCAACCATCGACGGAGTGCCCGTATCTATGGCCCCGAACACCCACAAGCCTCAGGAGTATCACATGGAACTCGGCATTCTCGTCCCCATCAGCCTTTTCCTCTGCATCACCTACGCGATCAAGATCGTGGTCGACGCCCGCGTGCGCAGCCGCATGATCGGCGCCGGCGGTTCGGAGGAGCTGGTGAATTCGGTCCTGCGCGACGAGGAGCAGCGTCGCCGGCACTCGTCCCTGCGCTGGGGCATCGTGCTGCTGTCGGTCGGCATCGGCTTCGGGCTGATCCAGCTGTTCGGCTGGCAGGACGTCACCCCGGGCATGGTCGCCGTGCTGGCCGCGGCCACCGGCCTGGGCAACCTGGCGTTTTTCGCGATCGCGCGACGTCTCGGCTGAGCGAGACATCGGTCTGCGCCTGGTTCGTCGTCGACTTGAGCCTTGCCTATGGCTGGCTGCGTGGGTCAGGGCCAGACGGCTCCTGCCGGTGCGATCATGCCGGCGGGGTGTCGAACAGGTCGCTCTGCGCCTGGTAGCTGTCGCGGTCGACGAAGCCGGACAGGCCCACGCCGGCCAGCCGGTAGCGGTCGTCGTCGGCGCGCTCCACGCGCTCGCGCAGGGCGCAGGCGATGTCGGCCACTTCATGGGCCGACATAGGCCGCAGCGCCGGGGTCAGGCTGCGGGTGAGCGTGTGGAAGTCGGAGGTCTTCAGCTTCAGCACCACGGTGCGGGCGACGCGCTGGCTTTCCCTGCGGTATCCGGCCCAGGTCTTTTCGGCGAGGCGGCGGATGTGCGGTTCGAGTTCGTCCAGCCGCAGATCGTGTTCGAAGGTGTCCTCGGCGGAAATCTGCAGCGTCGGGCGCTCCGGCTGCACGGGGTGTTCGTCGATGCCGTGCGCCAGCTCGTGCAGGCGCCGGCCCCAGCGGCCGAAGCGCTGCTCCAGATCCGCCGGCGCATGCTCGCGCAGCTCGCCCACGCTGGCGATGCCGAGCATGGCCAGTTTCGCTTCCATCACCTTGCCCACGCCGGGCAGGCGGCCGACCGGCAGCGGGGTGAGGAACGCCTCGACCTGCCGCGGACGGATCACGAACAGCCCATCGGGCTTGCGCCAGTCCGAGGCGATCTTGGCCAGGAACTTGTTCGGCGCCACGCCGGCCGACGCGGTCAGCGCGGTCTCCGCGCGGATCGCCGCGCGGATCGACTCGGCGGTGGCGGTGGCCGAAGGCAGCCCGGACTGCGTCACGGTGACGTCGAGGTAGGCTTCGTCCAGCGACAGCGGCTCGATCAATGCGGTATGCCGCGCGAAGATCTCGCGGATCTGCCGCGACACCGCCTTGTAGCGCGCGAAATCCGGCGGCACGAACACCAGTTGCGGACACAGCCGCTCGGCCCGCACGGCCGGCATTGCCGAACGCACGCCGAATACGCGCGCCTCGTAGCTGGCCGCGCACACCACCGAACGCGCGCCGCGCCACGCCACCGCCACCGGTTTGCCGCGCAGCGAGGGATCGTCGCGCTGCTCCACCGAGGCGTAGAACGCATCCATGTCGATGTGGATGATCTTGCGGGGTGCGGCGGACTGCATGCGGGAATTCTAGGTCGTTGCAGCCGCGATCGCCGCTGCGCCGGCGCCGTGCGGCGACGCATCGCGCCGCCCGAGTCGCCGTGCCAGGTGCCGTGCGAGACGTTCGGCAGCGGCCGGGTGTGCGCCCAGATGCAGGAACGGCTCGATCATCTCCAGTTCCATGACTAGGAAGCGGCCCTCGCGGATCACGCCGTCGACGCGCACGTAGGCGTGATCGCCGTGCCCGATCGCGGCGACGGCGGCCAGTGCGCGTTCCGCCGCGGCCAGCGTCGCGGCGCCGGGCAGCACCGGCTCGGCACTGCCGCCGTACTCGCTCTGCACGCGGTAGTCGCCGCTGGCGGGGCGCTTGATCACGGCATGGCTGAATTCGCCGCCGAAATACAGCAGCGACCATTCGCCTTCGCTGACGATCTGCGGCACGAACGGCTGCACCAGGTAATCGCGTGCGGCGGGCAGCTGCAGCACCGCCCGGTCGAAGCCGGCGTCGCCGACGGTGCCTTGCAGCGTATGCCACGCGCCGCCGCTGACCGCCGGCTTGATCACCACGTGCCGCGCCGGCATCGCGGCCAGCACGGCGGCCAGGTCGCGCGCGTCGGCGATCCGGGTGGGAATGACGCCCACGCCGTGCTGCGCCAGTTCGAGCAGGTAGTGCTTGTCGCTGTTCCAGCGCAGCAGCGCGCTGTCGTTGATGGTGGGGACGCCCTGCCGGTCGAGCCGCTCCAGCCAGTCGAGGAACGCCCGGTAGTGCTTGAAATAATCCCAGATGGTGCGGATCAGCACCGCGTCGAAGCGCGTCCAGTCGACGGCCGGATCGTTCCACACGCAGACCGTCGGCTGGATGCCGCGGCGTTCCAGCGCGGCGAGCAGCGCGGCATCGTCCTCGCCCAGCGTCGGGTAGGCCGCGGCGGTGGCGATGGCGAGGCGGGCGGAAACGGACATGGCAACACCTGCGAAGGACGGAAGGTCGCCGCCGGCGGCGGGCGGCGTGACCGGATGCCAGTGTTCAGGCGCGGCCGAGGCTTGTCAATTTCCGCGCGGCGGCGGTGCCGGCGCCAGCGGAGGAATCCGTGCAGATCACGCGGGGCTGGCTGAAACCGTGTCCACAATGGCATGGTAGGGCCATGACGACCGAACCCGCCAATGCCTATGTCCGCCGCCTGAGCACCTGGGACGCGGCGATGATCGTGATCGGCGGCGTGATCGGCGCGGGCATTTTCCGCACCCCGGCCACCGTCGCCGAACGCACCGGTTCGGGCGCCCAGGTGCTGGTGCTGTGGGCGATCGGGGGATTGCTGACGCTGGCCGGGGTGTTGTGCTACGCCGAGCTGGGCGCGCGCCGGCCGCAGGCGGGCGGCACCTATGTCTACCTGCGCGAGGCGTTCGGCAGGTTGCCGGCGTTCCTGTTCGGCTGGACCATGGCGCTGATCAACTACCCCGGCAGCGTGGCGGCGGTGGCGACCACGTTCGCCGACTATTTCTGCACGGTGGCCGGGTTGCCGCTGCCGTACGTGAAGCCGGTGGCGGTCGGCGCGATCGCGTTCATCGTGGGCGTCAACCTGTTCGGCATCCGCGCCGGCGCGATCGTGCAGAACATCTTCACCGTGCTGAAGCTGGCGGCGATCGCCCTGCTGGTGGTGGTCGGGCTGGTGCTGGCGCGTGGCCATCTGGGCATGGCGCTGGCACCGGACGTCGCGCATCCGGTGTCCTCGTGGGCGTTCGTCGGTGCGCTGCTGCCGGTGCTGTTTGCCTACGGCGGCTTCCACTATCTCAACGACCTGGCCGGCGAAGTGCGCAACCCGCAACGTACCCTGCCGCGCGCTCTGGGCATGGGCATGGCCGGCGTGGTGACCTGCTACGTGCTGGTCAATGTCGCCTACCTGGCCGGGCTGGGCCATGCCGGCCTGGCCGCCAGCCAGGCGCCGGCGGCCGACCTGATGCGGCGGCTGTTCGGCGAGCGCGGCGCCACGGTGATCGCGGTGGGCATTGCCTGTTCCACCTTCGGCTACTGCAACATCGCGATCGCCGGCGGCGCGCGCGTGCTGCAGACGATGGGGGCGGACGGCATGTTCTTCCGCGCCGCTGGGCGGATCGAGCCGCGCACCCACGCGCCGCAGATCGCGCTGGCGGTGCTGGGGCTGTGGGCGATCGTGCTGACCCTGTCAGGCAGCTTCGGCCAGTTGCTCGACTACACCACGGTGGGCGAGTGGCTGGCGCATGTGTTCGGCATCGCCACGCTGTTCTGGTATCGCCGGCATTTCTTCGATCAGCCGTCGCCGTACCGCGTGCCGTTGTATCCGCTGCTGCCGCTGCTGTTCGTGATCACCGTGGTCAGCGTGATCGCGGCCACCGCGATCCACACGCCGGGCGATGCCGGCATGAGCCTGGTCATCATCGCGCTGGGCGTGCCGGTGTATTACGGCTGGCGGCACTGGTCGCGCGGCCGCCCGGCGTAACATCGCCGGATCCGCGTAGGAGCGCACCCTGTGCGCGAATGCTGTTTGTCCGACGCCGAAAAAGCATTCGCGCACAAGGTGCGCTCCTACGGCAAGTCGTGCGGGGTGTTGTCGATGAAACGTCAGGTAGCGATCGGGTTGCTGTGTCTGTGCATGCTGGGTGCCGGCCATGCCCAGGCGGTGCCGGCCGTGGCCGATATGGCCAATCCCGGGGCGGCGAGCCGGTTCGTCCTCGATCATGTGCGGCGGGCCGGCGCGCTCGAGCATGCCGCCGACGGCGTGGTGCAGCGGCGCTACGTGTTCCAGCCGGCGGTGCAGCCGCAGATCCGCATCGCGCCGGCGGGCAAGGCGTGGGACTGGTCGGGCCAGGGCGAGCTGCGGGTGCGCGTGCAGAATGCGATGCCGTGGGCGGTGACGCTTGACGTCGATATCGATGGTGCCGGCAGCGGGCCGGGCCTGCATGCGACGGTCGCGCTGCCGGCGGGGCCTGCGCAGACGCTGGTGGTGCCGTTGCATGCCGTGTCGCCGCGCGCATCGGGCATGCAGGCCGGCCCGCCGATGCCGTTCGACGAGCACGGCCGGCGCACCTTGCTGGTCACCACGGTCGCGGGTGCATTGGACCTGCACCGGGTCGGCGCGATCCGGTTCGGCATGCCGGCGCCGCAGACGGCACAGACGGTGTTGTTCGGGCGCGTCGATACCGCCGCTGGCGAATCCGCGCTGCACGATGCATATGCCGGCATCGTCGACCGCTACGGGCAATTCACCCGCGGCCACTGGCCGGAAAAGATCGACTCCGATGCCGCCCTGCGCGCCGCGCATGCGCGGGAGCAGGCCGGTCTGGACAAGCTGCCGCGGCCGAGGGATGTGGACAGATACGGCGGACGTCTGGACGTCCCTGGACTCGGCCGGACCGGCTGGTTCCATACGCAGAAGCGCGACGGCCGCTGGTGGCTGGTCACGCCCGAGGGCCATGCGTTCTTCTCGCTGGGCGTGAATGCGGTGGCGGCCGATGGCGGGCGCAGTTACGTGGAAGGCCGCACGTTCATGTTCGCCGGTCTGCCGCCCGATCGTGGCGCATGGGCGGCCTTCTACGGCACCGGCGACAGCCGCCGGGCGGAGCAGGGCGCCAGCCGGGGTATCGGCGACAACCACGGCCGCTGGTTCGATTTCTATGCGGCGAATCTTTTCCGCGTCGACGGCAACCGCTGGCTCGCGGCATGGCGCACGCGCACGCTGGAGCGACTGCAGGCCTGGGGCTTCAACACCATCGGCAACTGGAGCGACCCGGCGCTGGGCCGGGCGCATCGGCTGCCGTACACGCGCTCGATCAACATCGCGGGCGACTATGCCAATGTCGCCACCGGCTTTGACTACTGGGGCCGCATGCCCGACCCGTTCGACCCGCGTTTCGTGCAGGCCGCCGGGCGCGCGGCGGCGAAGGCCGGCGCCGACGTGCGCGACGACCCGTACCTGCTCGGCTACTTCGCCGACAACGAGCTGGCCTGGGCCGGCAGCGGTCCGCAGGGACGCTGGGGGCTGGCGCTGGGCACGCTGGCCGGGGACGCGCGCAGCCCGGCCAAGCGCGCGTTCATCGCGATGCTGCGCAAGCGGTACGTGGCGCCGGAAACGCTGGCCTCCGCGTGGGGCGTCGCGCTGACCTCGTGGGACGCGCTGGACGCCACCGGCTTCGCCGCTCCCGTGCCGGACGCGGCGCACCCGGCGATCGCGCGCGACTACAGCGCGTGGCTGCGCGCGTATGCCGACACCTATTTCCGCATCGTGGCGCAGGCGATCCACCGCGTCGACCCGCATCATCTTTTTCTCGGCGGCCGCTTCGCGGTGAGCACGCCCGAAGCGGTGGCCGCTTGCGCGCGCTACTGCGACGTGGTCAGCTTCAACGTCTACGCCGACCTGCCGCAGCACGGCTTCGACGCGGCGGCGATGCGCCGGCTCGACAAGCCGGTGCTGATCAGCGAATTCCACTTCGGCTCGGACGACCGCGGCCCGTTCGGCAAGGGCGTGGTGTCGGTGTGGAACGAGGCGCAGCGCGGGCCGGCCTACGCGAAATTCATCGCCGCCGCCGCCGCCGACCCGGATATCGTCGGCGCGCACTGGTTCGAGTACGTCGATCAACCCGTGACAGGCCGCCTGCTCGACGGCGAGAACAGCCATATCGGCCTGGTCGGGATCACCGATATTCCGTTTGCCGGGTTTGTCGAAGCGGTGCGGGCGGCGAACCGGATCGCAAGATGAGTTCGTCGTGCAGCACAGCGATGGGCGCGTGTGCCGAAACCATCCGTACCCGGCGGATTCCTAGGCGGTGATCGCCTCGTGCAACGGCTGCAACTGTTGCTCGTAGTGTCGCCACTCCTCGAAAAACCGCTGGTGGATCGGCTCGCGAACCTGCGCCACGCTGAGGGTGGCGACCGCGGCGCGGTTGCGTGTTATGTCAATGCAGCCCGGCTCCCATGCCAGGCCGCAATGGGCAAGCACCCTGCGCGTCGTCGCCTCCGGATCGCGCACCAGCTCAGCGTAGGGCACATCGAGAATCTGCCCGGGCATCGCTGCGTGCCAGTGAGCCATCACGCGCCTGTATTGCAGGTAGTGCGCGGCGAGCGCTTCGAGGTTGTAGCTCCACGGGAACGATTCGCCCATGACCCACGTACGGTAATTGGAAAAGCACACATCCATCGGGTCGCGGACCAGGTTGAGGATGGGCGCCTGGGGCAGTGCGCGGCGGATCATGCCGGCGGCCATCCAGTTGCGCGGCAGCTTGTCGACGAAAAACCGCCGGCCCTGAGCGCGCCACTGGGTCCGCTCCAGGTAGCGGTGCCCGATCTGTACGTAATCCAGATCGGGCAAGCATTGCACGATGTGTTCGTCCAGGGTCTTGCCGTGGTCGGCGGCCCAGCGCAGCTGCAGGGCAAAATCATTGAGCTCGCCGGCCGAGCTCACCTGCGAATGATTGCTGAGCACGCGCTCCAGCAGGGTCGTTCCGGAACGCGGCATGCCGATGATGAAAATCGGCTGCGGCCCTTCATGCACGACAGCCTCAGGCTGCAGGAATTGCGGCGTACAGCGCTCGATCAGGCTGTTGAACAGACGCCATGCGTATGCCGGATCATGCTGCTGACGCGCGTACATGACGGCATTGGCGCGTGCCAGCGCATCCCATGCCTCGTCGTAGCGGCCGAGGTCTTCCAGTTCCTTGTGCAGCGCGAATTCCAGTGCCGCATGATCCTCGCTGCCCTGCTTCACGCCCTGCAGTTGCTGCTTCAGGCCATGCAGATGATTGTCCTGCGGCGTCTGCTTGCGCAGTCGCGCCAGCGCCAGCGCCGTCAGGCCGTGGGACGGCCGCAAGGCGAGACTCCTGCCGAATTCGGCTTCGCCTTCCCGCAGATGCCCGTTGAATATCAACTCCTGGCCGAGGTCGAACCTGAATTCCGGGGTATTCATGCCTTCGGCGTCCGCGCGACGCAGCAACTTCAGGGCTTGCACATGATCGCCCACGACCTGGCGCAACTTCGCCAGTCGCGCCAGGACCGTGGCATCGCCGGTATCGGCCAGGGCCGGATGATCCATGCAGGTCCGTGCCGCCACCGGTTCGCCGACCTGCAGCAGCGCATCGGCGACGTCGGTGATCAATACCGGGTCGTCGGGCAGATGCTGCGCGGCGGTCAGCGCAAGCGTCGTTGCCGCGCGCATGCGGTTCTCCGCCATGGCGATGACCGCCAGCGTGAGCAGCGCCGGGATATGCGCCGGATTGCGCTGCAGCAGGGACTCCAGCGCAATGCGCGCCGCCGTCGTCTGGCCACTGGCCAGATAGCGCTGCGCGCGATCCCAGGACCTGGTTGTGGAATCAGTCATTGTCGGATGCACCGAGGCATGTTGCAGCGACCATCACGTCATGGCTGCAGTGGATGGGCCCTGTCGCTCGAACCATGGATGTCTTGCTGCATCGGGCGGATGCCATGCTCTCAAATTAAGCCGCGACACGCCAGCTTGCGCACGGCGCCGGATAAGGCTTGACTCTTACGCAGCGTGAGGCCGCAGGATGTCGCCAACGTATCGGAGGAACCATGAAACATCTCACCGTCGGCGAAGTGTCGCGGCGCACCGGCCTGACCGTGCGCAGCCTGCACCACTACGAGACGTTCGGCCTGATCTTTCCGCTCATGCGAGGGCGCTGGGCCGCCATCACTCGCGCCGGCGCATGCCGCCGCGCTCGCGATGCGCCGTCTCGGCCAGCGCCTTGAAGCGGTTCAGCGACTGCAGCCACAGCGCGTCGTGGCTGGCTTCGCTTTCGCTGGGTGCGTCGGGGATGCGGTTGAACGGGATGCGCATCGGTGCGGCGTCGTGTTCCAGCGCGGTCTGCATGCTGCCGAAGTAGACCTTGTTGCAGCCGAACTTGCTGTTGATGCGGTCGATTACCGCGTCGACCTTGCGATGGTCGTCGGCCGGGGCGAACAACGAGCCGCTGCTTTGCGTGCGTTCGATCAGCCGTTGCAGCGTCACGCTGACCGAAAGCGGTGCGGCGTGTGCGGGACCGGGCAGGAGCTGGCCGCGGCGGCGTCCGCTGTCGAGCATGCGGCCAAGCAGGTGCAGCAGTTCGCGGCTGTCGTCGGTGGGATCGAATGCGAGGTCGGCTTCCCAGCGCTGGTCGTGGCCGGCGTAGCGGATGCGCACGGCCAGCGCGCCGCACAGCATGTCGTGCCGGCGCAGCCGCATGGCCGCCTTCACCAGCAGTTTCTTCAGCACCGCCAGCGCACCGGCTGGATGCCGCAGCGGCGGCCCCAGCACGTGCGAATGGCCGATCGAGCTGCGCGCGGTGGCGGCCAGCGGCAGCCATGCGCCTCGCAGCAGGCCCCATATGCGCTCGCCCTCGATGCCGCCCCAGGCGTGGCGCAGCAGATGTTTCGGCGCGGCGGCGAGCTGCGCCACGGTGGCGATGCCGTGATCGTGCAGGCGCCGCTGCATCGACGGGCCGATGCCGCACAGATCGCGCAGCGCCAGCGGGTGCAGGATCTGCGGCAGGTCGGCCGCCTCGATCACGCTGAGGCCGTCGGGCTTCATCATGTCGGCGGCGGTCTTGGCCAGGAAGTCGTTCGGTGCGATGCCGATCGAGCAGCGGATCGCGCCGCCCGGCGCGGCATCGGTGATTTCCCGCTTCACCTGCCGCGCCACCTGCTCGGCGACGGCGCGCTGGCACTGGCGGCCGACCAGCTCGCAGGCGACCTCGTCGATCGAGCCGACGCGGCCGATCGGGATCGCCCGCTCGATCGCCGCGAACAGGCGATGGTGCCAATGCACATAACGTTCCGGCCGCGCCAGCCGGATCACCAGGTCCGGACAGAGCCGCCTGGCGTCGCGCACCAGCGTGCCGGTGCCCACGCCGCACGCCTTCGCCTCGTAACTGGCGGCGATCAGGCAGGTGGTATCCGCCGCCACCGGCACCACGCCGACCGGCCGCCCGCGCAATGCCGGCTCCTCGTGCTGCTCGACCGAGGCGAAGTAGCTGTTGAAATCGACGAACAGGCTGCGCAGGCTCATGGGGCGTCTCGCAAGTGAGCCGAGGGTATAACGTGCGCGTGTCTCGCCGCGGGAGACGGTGCCGTTTCCCGGCGCCGGATCACACCAGGCTGGTGGCGATGCCGAAGCCGATCGCCGCGATCGCCGCCACCGCCATGCAGGCGCTGCCGATGCGGATGCGGCGTGCGTCGATGCGCGGGGTCATCCGCCACAGCAGCGCGCTGCCGATCAGCATGTCCAGCACCAGCGCGCCGCGCAGCAGGCCGGAGCCGAGCAGCGCCGCGTAGGGCGGATGCAGGTGGCCTTCGAACGCGGCCACGCCCACGACCAGCAGCATGCCGATCAGGCTCCACAGCAGGCAGGCGAGATAGACGCGGTTGAACACCACGTTGACGCGTTCGGCCCAGCGCAGCACGGGCCATGCGATCAGGGCGAACAACAGCGCGAAGATCGAGCTGTACAGCACCCACCAGAGCAGGCTGCTGATCACGGTGAGCAATGCGGTCATGGGATCTGCCTGAAACCCATCTTGCGCAGCAGTTTGGCCATCAGCCAGGCCGGACCGATCAGCAGATACGACAGGTCGGTGAGAAAGCTCGGCCGGCGCCCCTCGAACCGGTGCCCGATGAACTGGCCGATCCATGCCGCGACGAACACGCCGACGGCCAGTTCGCGCAGCGCGGCCGCGCCGAGCAGGCCGGACAGCAGGTTGGTGAGCAGGCCCAGCAGCGCGAACGCGAGCAGCAGCGCGGCGGCGAGCGGCCGCGAATGTTTCCAGTACCAGTAGAACGCCAGCACCATCGCCGCCACCGCCCACGCGCCGGGCTGGGCCAGGGTGGACGGCACCGGGATCGTCCACAGCAGGGCGATCACGCTCCACACGATCGGCGGCACGCAGATCCAGTGGATCGCCTGATTGACCGGATGGCGGTGGTCGGCGCTGTAGCCATCGAGCCAGCTTTGCATGGTGCGCATGGAGCAACCTCCGGTCGCGTCGGATCAGTCGAGATGGATGCCGGCCAGGCGCTGCAGCGCCTCGGCATATTTGGCGGCGGTGGCTTCGATCACCGGATCGGGGATCGCCGGGCCGGGCGCGGTCTTGTTCCAGGGCTGGGTTTCCAGCCAGTCGCGCACGAACTGCTTGTCGTAGCTGGGCGGGCTGATGCCGACGCGGTATTGGTCGGCCGGCCAGAAGCGCGAGGAATCCGGCGTCAGCATCTCGTCCATCACGTACAGCTTGCCATTGGCGTCGGTGCCGAACTCGAACTTGGTGTCGGCGATGATGATGCCGCGCTCGGCCGCATACGCCGCTGCCCACCGGTAGATCGCCAGCGTGGCATCGCGCACCTGGTCGGCCAGATTCTGGCCGACCGCCGCGACCACGGCGGCGTAGCTGACGTTCTCGTCGTGGTCGCCCACCGCGGCCTTGGTCGACGGCGTGAAGATCGGTTCGGGCAGCTGCT
>JAGWMU010000225.1 GCA_028873095.1 Pseudomonadota bacterium
CCTAGGTTGTATTGCGCGTTTGCGCTGCCACGTTCCGCCAAAGGTCTGAATGTGGCACTTGATATTAAATAGTCGCCACGCCGAGCAACCGACGTCTCTGTCTTCGAGTCAGTAGCGAGCGCGGTAATAGCGACCATTGATAATAGACTACCGATTAGAACTGCAACTTTTGGTTTCATTTTTGAACCTCATAGTGCCAGTCGCCAGCTAACCTACCGCTCTTCGGAATCCGTCTTCGCCCCACCCTGAGAGCCAATCGGGATAGGGAGGCACCTCACGGTGCCTCTCCGCCCACTGCACCAAGCATATGGGTCACGTACCACGGCGGTTCGAGGAATTGAATCCCTGCTGCCTTGCCGCAAGGGTTGGCAGCCCTCGTCCCGGAAAGTAGCACACAGGTGAGAACACACACGGCCCAGAATCGCATATTGGCCATCCCGAAAGCAGCCGCTCGCGATCGGCCGCTCCGGGTCGGTCTCAGCCTGTCGCAGTTTGCTCGGCCACGAGCTGCCGTTTCTTGAAGGTTGGCAGGCGGTGTTCTTGCGAACCTGCCTTCTACCGAGCCGGGGTAGTGCCCGATGCAATAGAGGGGCAGGCGAGACGACGGGTGAGCGACTCGGGAAGCCCGGCGTGGCGACCGATCTTCTCGAGCGTGGCGGTAGGACGGCGAGTATTTCGCGAATATAGGATTGCGCCGCGGTCGAAGGCACAGGGGTCTGCGCCATGGTCGAGCATGGTCTTCACGATAGCCGCGTTGCCTTGCATGGTTCCTTCAACAAGCGCATCGGCAACATGCGGTCTGAAAGGCGCTCTGGCGTTTGCATGATGGCGAAGAAGTACGTTCAAGGTAGCCAGATCGCCGCACTGGCCTGCGGCACCAAGAGGTGGGCCAAGTAGCTGGCCGCTGTTGCCGACAAGTCCGCCCTTTTCCATGCCCCTGACCGCAGAGGGGCCTCCGAAACGAGAGTCATGTTTCATGCTGTCCATAGTCTTGCTGAAAAAAACTGGCTTGAAGGGTGGAATCCATCCTTGGCCATCGACGTTGGCGCCATCATCCAGCAAGCCTTCCACCACCACCGATTGCCCGGCAAAGATCGCCGTGATGAGGGCGGATTGCCGCCACCGTTGGGCATCATTTGGCGACATCGCCTTCAGCTGCTGCCGCGCCTGTGGCAGCTTTCCGTCAATCACGTCGACCATCAGGGTCGCCACATTCGCCGGAGCGTCGAACTTGCCTGTCAGCCACAACTCGCGTCCAACGGTGATTGACTGGTGGCAAAGCTCCTGTGCCGAAGGCGCGCGACCATCCCCCAGTGCATTACTGGTCAGTACCAATCCAAGCACCAGTGCTGCGATGCGTGAAAACATCCCTGTGCCTCCATAAACCGAGCTGCGATTAGAGCAGGTTGCGTTATGACTGTAAAAGCGTAGAAGCGACCAGAACTATGCGCTCAGGCTGAGCAACTCCGTAAAATGTTCTCGCTGTACATGCTACTTCCTGTAGCCAATTTTCTAATAGGAAGGCCAGGATTCGCTTGCGACACGAAGGCGCAAGCCGCGAGCTGGATGGCCACATATCTGACGAGACCATTGTCGCCACATATCGGTTCTCCGAACGGCAGCAGCGGGTCGAAAGTGGGAACTTGCTCGATGGTCGGTTTTCACCTGCTGGAAAGCAAGCGGTAACTGCCGCGAAGGGCTGACGTGCGAAGTTGATTTGGTTGTTGCTTTGGCTCTGTTGAAAAGTGCGGGCCAGGATGGCCCGCTGCTCTGTCGGGGCCCCTGTGCGCCAAGCGGGGTGGCCTTCTCTTTGGGTTACTTTTCTCTTGGCCACGCAAGAGAAAAGTGACTCGGGCGCCGAAGGCGCACGAAAGCTCTTTGCCGTTGCGGTGGCTTCGATCGGCAGCGGCGAGCCGGTCTGCGACAGTGCATCGGTTTATGCCGAAGGCACTGGATGACTCGCTTCGCTCGCCCCTCCGGGGCCATCCTTCGGATGTTCTGCGCGCTGCGCGCTTGTCCTGCTTGACCAGCCCTTCGGCTGTTGAGAGCCGCAGGGATGACGGCGGGTGTGGCGGGCGGCATCTTCGTGAGCATCCGCCCCCTCACCCCAACCCCCTCCCCACGGGGGAGAGGTAGCAAAGCGGAGGGCAGGGCCTCAGCTGCCGCGCAGCGTGCGGCCGTAGGCGTGGACTTCGTCGACCAGCACCTTGACGTGGTCGGGGTCGACGTCGGGGGTGATGCCGTGGCCGAGGTTGAAGATGTGGCCGGGGTGGTTGCCGTAGCTGTCCATCACCGCGCGGGCTTCGCGGCGGATCACGTCGGGGCTGGCGAGCATCACGGCGGGGTCGAGGTTGCCTTGCAGCGCCACGCGGCCGGCGACGGCGGCGCGGATTTCGGCCAGATCGGTGGTCCAGTCCAGGCCGATGCCGGCGCAGCCGGTGTCGGCGAGGGTGGCGGCGTGCTGGCCGGCGCCCTTGGAGAACAGGATCGCCGGCAGGTCGCGGGTGTGCGCGTTGGCCTTCAGCGCCGCGACGACCTGCGCCATGTAGCGCAGCGAGAATTCGCGGAACGGGGCGGGGCCGAGCAGGCCGCCCCAGGTGTCGAACACCATCAGCGCCTGGGCGCCGGCGGCGGCCTGGGCGATCAGGTAGGCGGCGACCGACCGCGCCAGCGTGTCGAGCAGTTGGTGGGCGAGTTTCGGCGCGTTCCAGCACAGCGCCTTGAGCGTGGCGAAGTCGCGCGAACCCTGGCCTTCGACCATGTAGCAGGCCAGCGTCCACGGGCTGCCGGAGAAGCCGATCAGCGGTACCCGGCCGTGCAGTTCCCTGCGGATCAGTCGCACCGCGTCCATCACGTAGCGCAGCTTGCCGTCCATGTCGGGCACGGCGAGTCCGGCGATGTCGGCGGCGCTGCGCACCGGGTGCGCGAACTGCGGGCCTTCGCCGTTGGCGAACGACAGGCCCAGGCCCATCGCGTCGGGGATGGTGAGGATGTCGGAGAACAGGATCGCGGCGTCGAGCTCGAAGCGTTCCAGCGGCTGCAGGGTGGCCTCGCAGGCGAACTCGGGGGTTTGCGCCAGCGCCATGAAGCTGCCGGCGCGCGCGCGGGTGGCGCGGTATTCCGGCAGATAGCGGCCGGCCTGGCGCATCACCCAGATCGGCGTGGTGTCGGTGGGTTCGCGGCGCAGCGCGCGCAGGAAGCGGTCGTTCTTCAGCACATCAGGCATGGTTTTCAACTTGGGGAATGATCATCAGCGGCCGTACGGGCCGTCCTGCCCCTGCGCGAACATCACGCGGTAGCCGCGCTTGATCTGGGCGTCGCGGGCCTTCTCGAACGCGACGATCGCCTCGTCGCGTTCCAGGTACTGCTCGCGCTTGAGCGTGGCGCGGCCGCCTTCGGTGCCCAATTCGCGGTACAGCGTCCAGCCGCCGAGCAGATCCTGCTCCAGCGT
>JAGWMU010000226.1 GCA_028873095.1 Pseudomonadota bacterium
GGATCGCCGTGGATGTACAGGTTGGCGAAGCGATTGACGAGGTTCCAGCCGTAGGACACGTCATACGACCAGGTGACGTTGGTCAGCTGCCCGCGGCTGCCCTGGCGCTCCAGGTCCAGCGTGAAGTGCTTGTCCATGCCACGCCAGCTGTTGTCAAGGTTCCAGACGATGCTGGCCTTCCGGGTGTTGCTGTCGATCTTGTCAAAATCCGGGGTGGCGCTGGCGATGGTGAGACCGCCGTTGCCGACCTTCGGATCGGTGCTGGACCAGCTGACCTCGGCCCCCGGGCCATAGGACTTGCCGGCATAGCTGAACTGCACCTTCGGATCGTACGAACGCAGCACCGTGTACTCCGGCAGCGTGCGGAAGTTGTCGAGCACGTCGTAGACCTGACGCATGTCCTTGCCCATCACCAGCGAGCGCTCGACGTGGCCGCTGCCAGGCATCACCACGGCCGCCAGCACACCGAGTACCGCCACGATGACCAGGGCAACAAGAAATTCAAGGACACGCATCATTCCAGAGTTCTCCGAGCGTCTCTACGCCATACCGAAAGGGTGTTGCCCCAGCCGCCACGCGGGCCTGCCCGAGGGCTTGTCCTGCGAGTCATGGCGAGGGTCGGCGAATGCCGAAGCTACGGATGTTAGCTGCTCGCGGGCCGGAACGCCATGCCGCGCTCCGCGACCCGTTGAAGGCGCCGGAACGAGCTGCAGCGCGCGCCCCGGGCTGCCCGGGAGGCGCTGAAAAGGCGCCTGGCGCGGCGGCAAATGCGGCCGCCACCAGCACCGCGCCACGTGCGGGCAGCGGCTCAGACGATGCCCAGCTCCAGCGCCTTCAGCACCGCGCGGGTGCGGTCGCGCACGCCGAGCTTGGAGAGGATGTTGGAAACGTGGTTCTTCACCGTGCCCTCGGCCACCTTGAGCGAGTTGGCGATCTCCTTGTTGCTGTAGCCGCCGGACAGCAGCCGCAGGATCTCGGTTTCGCGCTCGGTCAGCGGATCGGGCTGCTCCAGGCTGGTGAACTGGTTCTGCATCCGCGCCACGCCGGCCATCAGGCGCTGGGTGACCATCGGCGCCACCAGCGAACCGCCGGCCGCCACCGTGCGCACCGCCTCCACCAGCTGTTCCAGCGAGACGTCCTTCAGCAGGTAGCCCCGCGCACCGGCCTTGAGGCCCTGCAACACCAGCTGGTCGTCGTCGAAGGTGGTGAGGATGATGGTCGGCGGCAGTTCGTTGCGCGTCGACAGCGCCTGCAGCACTTCCAGCCCGCTCATGTTCGGCATGCGCAGATCCAGCAGCACCACGTCGGGCTTGACCCGCGGGATGTCCTGCACCGCCTGTGCGCCGTCGGCGCATTCGGCCACCACCCGGATATCCTCGGACAGGTCGAGCAGGGAGCGAACGCCCTGGCGCACCAGATTCTGGTCGTCGACGAGACAAACGGAAATCATCGCGAATCCTCGGGCAAGCGTGATTCATGAGATGGTGCCGGGACCCGGCTTTCCGGGCTGCCATTCTCGATCAATGGGTATTCTCGCACGGCAATGCGAGCGGCCGACATTACGACACATTCAACGCCGGCGGTTCAAATCGCGTCGGCGCATGCGCCAGTGCCGCGTGTTCGTCCAGCGGCAATCGCACCGTCAGCGCAAAACCCTGGCTCAAGGCGGTATCCAGCGTCAGGCTGCCGCCGAATTCGGCCAGCCGCTCGCGCATGCCGGACAGGCCGTTGCCCGGCTCGACCCGCGCCGCGCCGCGGCCGTCGTCGCGCGCATGCAGGCCCAGCAGGCTCGCCTCGGCATAGGCAAAGTTGAGCCACAGGTTGCGCGCGCCGGCATGCCTGGCGGTATTGGTGATGATTTCCTGCGCGCAGCGCAGCAACACCTGCGCGCGGCGCGGGTCCTCCACGCTGAAACGCGGCGGCATGATCACGTGCACGGTCAGCCCGGGCACGCCCTCGGTCAGGCTGCGCAGCGCCTGGGTGAGGTCGATGGCGTCGTCCTGGCGCAACTCGCTGACCGCCTCGCGCACATCCGCGAGCAGATGCCTGGCCGTACTCTGCGCGTTGCGCACATGCGCCGCCGCCGCCTCGTTGGTGAGATGGCTGGCCACCTCGAGATTCAGGCTCAGCGCGGTCAGGTGATGGCCGATCAGGTCGTGCAGGTCGCGGGCGATGCGCATGCGTTCGGCGATGCGGCTGGACTCGGCCAGCAAGGCCCGGGTGGCCAGCAGCTCGGAATTGAGCCGGCGCTGCGCCTCGCGCTGCTCGGCCTGCTGGCTGGCCACCGTCGAGGTGACGAACACCAGCACCGAGATGCCCAGATAGATGCTGGCCTGCAGGAATCCCACCGCCACGCTGTGGTCGTATTCCGGGAACGTGGCGAAGACCGCGACCAGGCTCAGATGCTGCAGCAGCAGCCAGAACACGCCCAGCCAGAACGGCAGCAGCCAGGGCAGCACCACCGAAGCCACCACCATCAGCATGGCCGACAGTCCGCTGTGGCTGTACCAGCCCACCGCCACCGCCGCCGCCGTCATCAAGGTCAGCCCGAGCAACTTCAGGCCCGGGTAGCGCCGCGATCCCAGGTTGCTGGTCAGCAGCCAGTACATCAGGCCGAACACCAGGTAGCACAGCGTCCACAGCAGCAGCGAAAAATTCGGCCGCTGCAGCAGGTCCAGCCGCTCGGTGGCCCAGCTGGTGATCAGCGGCGTCCCCACCGACAGGTAGGTGAAGAAGCCCGCGTAACGCAGCAGACGGATGTGATTGAAGAATGGCCAGCGCATGCCGTGCATGATTGGACGTGCGGACCATTCGCGCAATCGGCGCAAAGTCATGCCTGCCGTCGCGCCGGCCTCGCGCATCGCCGATTTACGAAGCTTTTACATGCCCCGCGCAAGATGTACTGGCCACGGCCGCATGCCATAATGCGCGCCAGTGCGGGGCCGCCGACCGGCCCCGTCCCCGAATCCACCATTGCGGAGCAACGAATGGCCCTTGCCATCCGCGACGTGCGCGAGCACGACCTCACTGCGGTACTGGCGCTCAACAACATCGCCGGTCGCTCCATCCTCGCCCTCGATGCGACCCGCCTGCGCTACTTCTACGAACACGCCGAATACTTCCGCGTGGCCGAGATCGATGGCCAGCTGGCCGGGTTCCTGATCGCGCTGCGCGAAGGCAGCGACTACGAAAGCCCCAACTACCGCTGGTTTTCCGGGCATTACCCGCAGTTCGTCTACATCGACCGCATCGTGATCGCCAACGCCTATCGCAGGCATGGCCTGGGCCGGATCTTCTATTCCGACGTGCACAGTTATGCCGAGGTGCGCGTGCCGCTGCTCGCCTGCGAGGTGTTCCTGGAGCCGCGCGACGACGTGGTGGTGCTGTTCCACGGCACCTACGGCTTCCAGGAAGTGGGCCAGCAGCGCATGGGCAAGGACGGCCCGCA
>JAGWMU010000042.1 GCA_028873095.1 Pseudomonadota bacterium
CCTTCCATCGCAAGACGTCCACACAATTCACCTGCGCACACTGTCAAAGATCTTTCGTCCGCCACCGGGCTTTCCCCGATCGCGTCCCGGTACGTTTCGTCCCGGGTGAGCCGACCATTCTACATCGCTTTTCTTTACCGTCAACAGCCGCGACGACGATTGTTGCTGCCGAAGTTGCCGTGTCCATCGAAGCGGCGGCGGTCGGGCGGCGAATACTAGGCAGGCGATCCCGCTTTGGCAAGCAATTTCTGCAGAGATTTCACTTTGCCGTGCAAGGCATTGATCTACGGGGATGTCCCGTGGAAGCGGGACTCACAGACTCTTCAACAACACGCGGGCGAAATTGCGTTTGCCCACTTGCAGTACAGCCTCGAAGCCTGGCGCGTACAGCCGTTGCGCATCCTCGACCACCTCGGCGTTGATGCGAACCGCGCGCTCCTTCAGCTTCCTGCCCGCCTCGGAATTGCTGGCCGTGAGTCCGGCCGCGGTAAGCAACGCAGGCAGTCGCAGCCCGTCCGCGGGCACGACGATTTCCGAAAGGGGCAGCAGGCTGGTGTCACCCTCGCCACGCACCACCGCATGCCAGCCGGCGATGGCCTGCTCGGCGCTGGCCGCATCATGGAAGCGCGTGGTCAGCTCGCGCGCCAGACGCAGCTTGGCGTCGCGCGGATTGAGCGCTCCGCTTTCGATGTCCTTCTTCATCGACGCCATTTCGTCCAGCGACACCTCGAAGCTGAGCAGCTCGAACCAGCGCCACATCAACTCGTCGCCGATCTTCATGGTCTTGGTAACCATGTCGATCGCCGGCTCGTTGATGCCGATGTAGTTGCCCAGCGACTTGGACATCTTGTTGACGCCGTCCAACCCCTCGAGCAGCGGCATGGTCAGCACGATCTGCGGCGGCTGGCCATGCTGCTCCTGCAATGCCCGCCCCATCAGCAAGTTGAACTTCTGGTCGGTACCGCCGAGCTCGACGTCCGCCTTCAATGCGACCGAGTCGTAGCCCTGCACCAGCGGATAGAGAAACTCGTGGATCGCGATGGGCTGCTGTGCGGCATAGCGCTTGGCGAAGTCGTCGCGCTCGAGCATGCGCGCCACCGTGTGCTGGGCGGCCAGCTTGATCAGCTCGACTGCCGACATCCGACCGAACCACTCCGAATTGAAGCGCAATTCGGTGCGATCCCGGTCCAGCACCTTGTATACCTGGCTGGCATAGGTCTCCGCATTGGCCAGCACGTCTTCGCGGGTCAGCGGCTTGCGGGTCGCATTCTTGCCGGTCGGGTCGCCGATCATGCCGGTGAAGTCGCCGATCAGGAAGATCACCTGGTGGCCGAGGTCCTGGAACTGGCGCATCTTGTTCAACAGCACGGTATGGCCCAGATGCAGGTCGGGCGCCGTCGGATCGAATCCGGCCTTGACCCGCAGCGGGCGACCGCTCCGGAGCCGCTCGGCAAGCTCCTCCCGTTTGATGATTTCGTCGGCGCCACGCGCAATCGTGGCCAGCGCCCGCTCAAGCTCGCTCATGTATTTCTCTCTGGATGACGGTGGGCGGGACAGTGGCACAGAGCCGACCGTGCCGCCGACGTTAATTGTGCGTTAACCGGGAATGTCGCGCAAACCCTTGATGGGAAAGGCGTTGACGCCCTTTGCAGATGACGGCTATGGTACGCCCTGTTTGTTACTTTGTAGCGCGGGGCACGACGAGCATGGCTCAGGCAAGACAGGGGACGCGTCACGCGCGCAAGCAGGCCATCTGCCGCAAGGCACAGCGCCGACACTCTCATTTCTATGAGCGCTGCTCGCATTGGTCCTTCAATCGCTCGGATGAGGCCGAGCCGATCCACTGGTATCGCGAACGCTGGGTTCTCGCCGGCACGGCGCTGCTGATCACCTTTCTCTCCGGAATCATCATGCCAGTGTGGGCCAGCGCCATGCGGCCGGTGCCAGCGCCGGAACTGCGCACCGTGCTGCCGCTCGCACTGCCCAAGCTCAACGAAATCGACACACCTGCGCCGACCGTGGCCGACTGGCAGGTCGTGCGGGTGCACCCGGGACAGACGCTGTCGGACATCTTCAGCGGGCGCGGCCTCAGCATGACCGATCTGCAAAAGGTCATCGATGCGGCCGGCAAGACCGGCAGCGTGCTGCAGAGTATTCGTCCCGGTGATGAATTTGATTTCCTGATCGGCCGGGACGGCCAACTGCAGGCCTTCCGTTTCGACAAGGACGATGCCACGCGCGCCACCATGCGTTTCGATGCCGGCAACCCGGTGTTGACCCTGCAAGCCCGGGCCATCGAGCAGCGCGTTCACATGGCCCACGCCGTGATCGAGAGCTCGCTGTTCGGCGCCGGCGCCAAGGCCGGCCTGAACGAGGGGATGATCGTCAAGCTCGCCGACGTCTTCAAATACGACATCGACTTCCTCAAGGACATCCGCAGCGGCGACAGCTTCACCGTGATCTACGACGACGTCTATCGCGATGGCGTTTATGATCACGCCGGCGACATCATCGCCGCCGAATTTTTCAACCGCGGCCACCGCTACACGGCTTACCGCTTCAAGGAACCGGACGGCAGCTACAACTACTACAGCGAGGACGGACGTCCGCTGCGCAAATCGCTGCTGCGCACGCCGGTGGCATTCACCCGCATTTCGTCCCGTTTCAGCCTGGCGCGCAAGCACCCCATCCTCGGTTACACGCGGGCCCACAAGGGCGTCGACTACGCCGCGCCCACCGGCACTCCGATCCATGCCGCCGGCGACGGTGTGATCGTGTATCGCGGCTGGGAACGCGGCTTCGGCAACTTCGTGCTGATCAAGCACAGCGCCGAGTACTCCACCGCTTACGCGCACATGTCGCGTTTCGAACCCGGCGAACGCGTCGGCACGCATGTGCACCAGGGTCAGGTGATCGGTTTCGTCGGCATGACCGGCCTGGCTACCGGCCCCCATCTTCATTACGAAGTGCGTGTCTACGGCAAGCAGGAAAATCCGCTGACCGTCACCATGCCCAAGCCGAAGCCGCTGCCACCGAAACTGCTGGCGCAATTCAAGCAGCAGATGCAGCCGATGCTGGCCCGGCTCAAGGCGACCGATGCCGACATCCAGCTCGCGCGCCGCGAGGCCGCCACCCACCACGACGAATAAGTCGATGCCGTCGTCCGCCGCCGAAGGGCTTTACCTCGGCCTGATCTCCGGCACCAGCGCGGACAGTATCGATGCCGTCCTGGTCGATTTCAGCCGCGGCACGCCGAAAGTGAAGGCCACGCGTACCCACCCGTGGCCGTTGCCGCTGCGCGACCGCATGCTGGCGCTGGCACAAGGTGAAGCCAAGGTGGAACTGGACGCCGTCGGACGGCTGGATGTGGCGATCGGCCACTGCTTCGCCGACGCCGCCCTGCACTTGCTCGAACAAAGCGGCACCGCTGCGCATACGGTTCGTGCGATCGGCTCGCACGGGCAGACCTTGCGGCACCGCCCGAGCGGCGAGCATCCGTTCACGCTGCAGCTGGGCGATCCCACCGTGATCGCCGAACGCTGCGGCATCGACGTCGTGGCCGATTTCCGCCGCGCCGACGTGGCCGCTGGCGGCCAGGGCGCCCCCCTGTTGCCGGCGCTGCACGCGATGCTGCTGGCCCGGCCCGGTCACGCGCGGGTGGTTCTCAATCTCGGCGGCATTGCCAACATTACCGCGCTCGATGCCGATGGCGACGTGCGGGGTTTCGATACCGGTCCGGCCAACGGGCTGCTCGACGCCTGGTGCATGCGCCATCGCGGCGAACCTTTCGACCGCGATGGCGTGTTTGCGGCCAGCGGCAAGGTTGACCCGTCGTTGCTGGATGCCTTGCTGGCCGACCATTATTTCGCGCTGCCGCCCCCCAAGAGCACCGGGCGCGAGTACTTCCATCTGGACTGGCTGGCCGCGCATCCGCAGCTGGCGGCAATGCATCCCGCCGATGTGCAGGCGACGTTGCTGGAGCTGACGGCACGCAGCGTGGCCGCGGCGATCGCCCAACACGCACCGACCGCCGAGGAGGTGCTGGCCTGCGGCGGCGGCATCCACAACAGCGCGCTGATGCGGCGGCTGGGGGAACTGCTGGCGCCGCGCGCCTTGTGCAGCACCGCGCAATACGGCATCGATCCGGACTTTCTCGAAGCCACCGCCTTTGCGTGGCTGGCGCGACAGCGGCTGCTGGGCCTTCCGGGCAACTTGCCGGCAGTGACCGGCGCACGCGGCCCGCGGGTGCTTGGCGCTATTTACCCGGCGCCCGTCTAGGTATCGTCGTCACGGATATTTTCCGGCGCCCATTGCGTCGGGCGGGTCCGCGCCAAAGCATCCAGCGCCTCCTGAAAGACGCCTCTTTCCTCAGCCTCCCAGGGGACATCGGGCAAAGTCAGCGCCTGCGAGTCGCAGAGGGTTTCGCTGTATTCCCCCGCCGCCGACACCCCCAGACTGCGACGCAAGGCATACAACAACACGTCATTGATCGAACAACGCCGATCCCTGGCCAGCGATCTGATGCGCGCGACCAGCTGACTGTCCACATTCTGCACGATCAGATCCGGCACAAGCGTGACTCCATGTTGCACGCACCCTGTTCGCCGGATGTTTGCACAGCCCCGGCCGCGCCACGCAACGCGGCTGCGATTTCGTGGGTCACTTGGCAGTTGCACTGTGAACGCTGCCACGTCGGTATTGCACCGACCCACCGGGCGCAACGGATCAGCCGGACTCCACCACCGCCGCACATTCGCGCTCGACACCCCGGAAGTGCGGCCACAGGCAGGCAAACAGCAGCATCGCCGGCAGCACCGCCAGCACGGTGATGACGAAGTAACCGCCGTAGCCGGCCGCCGTGGCGATGCCGCCGGCGAAGAAGCCGAGCAGTTTGCCCGGCAAGTTGATCAGCGAGCTCAGCAGGGCATATTGGGTCGCCGTGTGCTGGCGGTTGACCAGCGAGGACAGGAACGCCACGGTCGGCGGCCCCAGCATGCCAAGCGTGAGGTTCTCGCCGGAGATCACCAGCGTAAGCACGACCAGGTTGCCCGGATGGGCGATCAGCAAAAGGTACAGCAGATTGCTGCATCCACACAGCACGATGGTGGCACCGAGCGGGCGCCACGCACCCCAGCGCGCCACCGCCGCGCCGCCGATGAACACGCCGACGATGCCGATCCAGATGCCGTAGATCTTGGTGATGGTGCCGATCTCGGTTTTCGAGAAATCCATGTCGCGGTAGAACGGGCTCATGATGCCGCCGATCGTCGCCTGCTCGGGCATCTTGAACAGCAACAGGAACAGCAGCGTCACTCCGGCCAGCAGCCAGCCGTAACGACGGAAGAAATCGGCGAACGGATCGATCACGCCCTCGCGCATCGCGTCGCGCCAATGCGCGGGCCGGACGCGCAATACCTCGGGCTCCCGCGCCATCAGTGTCGTGGCGACCGGCACGGCCATCGCCGCGGCCATCACCGTGTAGACCACCCGCCACGCCACGTGGTCGGCAAGGATCAGCGCCACTGCGCCGGCCAGCAGCAGGCCGATGCGGTAGCCCAGCGAGTAGGTGGCGACCAGCGCACCCTGCGCCTCGATCGGGGCGATCTCGATGCGGTAGGCGTCCACCGCGATGTCCTGGGTCGCACCGAAAAACGCCACGGCCAGGGTGGCCACGACGAACGAAGTCAGCCGTACCGGCGTCAGCAATGCCATCGCCAGCAACCCGACCGCCACGCCAAGCTGTGCGAACAACAACCAGCCGCGGCGTTGCCCGAGCCGGGCGAAACCGGGTATTCGCCAGTGATCGAGCAGCGGCGCCCAGACGAACTTGAAGGCGTAGGTCATGCCCGCGCTGGCGATCATAGTGATGTCCGTCAGCTCGATGCCGCTTTCCTTCAGCCAGTACGCCAGCGTCCCGGCCACCAGCAGGAACGGCAGGCCGGAGGAGAAGCCGAGCAGGAACATCGTCCACGCGGCCGGTTGCGCGAATGCCCGCCACACCGATGGCCTTGTCGGCGCGTGCGCGGCCAGCTCAGTCGGCATAGTCGACCGTATACGGCGCATGGTCGGAGAAGCGCTGCCCACGATAGATCGAGCAAGCGGCCAGGCGATCGCGCAGCGACGGCGACACCACCTGATAATCGATACGCCAACCGACATCGTTCGCGCGCGCCTGACCGCGGTTGGACCACCAGGTGTATTCGACCGCGTCCGGCTTCAACGCGCGGAAGCTGTCTACCCAGCCGCGCTGCTGGAACAGCAGGTCCAGCCACGCGCGTTCCTGCGGCAGGCAGCCGGAATTCTTCTGGTTGGACGACCAGTTCTTGATGTCGTTCTTCGTATGCACGATGTTCCAGTCGCCGCAGATCACGTAGTCGCGTCCGCTGGCGAGCCAGCGGTCGAAGATCGGCGTGATCCATTCCATCGCCTTGAACTTGAACTGCTGGCGCTCGTCGCCGGACGATCCGGAGGGGAAATACAGCGACACCACCGAGAGGTTGCCGAAGCGTGCCTCGATGTAGCGCCCCTCGTCGTCGAATGCGTCCCAGCCCAGCTCGGTGAGCACCTGGTCCGGCTCGCGTTTCGCATAGATCGCCACGCCGCTGTAGCCCTTCTTGCTGGTCGCGTCGCGGTAGAAGCAATGATGCCCATCCGGGCGAAACAGCGGATCGGTCAACTGGCCCTCCTGCGCCTTGGTCTCCTGCAGGCAGACCACGTCGGCATCCTGTCCGCGCAACCAGTCGAACAGTCCCTTGCTTGCGGCGGAACGGATGCCGTTGGCATTCAAGCTGATGATGCGCATGGAGTCTCCAGAGCAGTGGCAGGCGATCATAACAACCCGGGAGGCTGTCGGGCTTGGGTTGGCCGGCAGACCCCGAGGGCCCGTATCATCGGTCATGCCCATGCACACACCTCAGCCCATCCGCGTTGCGCCCGTCGATGCCGCCCTGCATCGGGCGCTGCTGGCACTGCACGTACGGCCGCAACAGCGCGACTACGTCGGCGCGATCGCCGACCTGCTGGCCGATGCCGCCAACTGCGCGGAATGCGAGCCCATGGCGATACTGCACGGCGACACGCCGGTCGGCTACTGCCGCATCGATGCGCATGCACGCAGCGTGGCCGGGCGCGATTTCGGGCTGCCCGCGCTGGGATTGCGCGCCTTCTTCATCGACGCCGCCTGGCAGGGCCGCGGGCTGGGCACGCAGGCGCTCGCCGCACTGATCGCCGATCTGGCCGAGCGCCGCCGCCAGGCCCGCCTGCTGGTGCTGGCCGTGGCCAGCGGCAATCGCCCCGCACTGCGCCTGTATCGACGCGCCGGCTTCGTGGACAGCGGCGCGCTGTACCATGGCGGACGCTCCGGGCCACAGCTGCTGCTGCGGCGCGACCTGCCCTGATCCCGACCACTGGCGAGACGACCTGTGCACGATTACCAGCGCGACTTCATCGACCTCTCCCTGCAGCGCGAGGTGCTGCGTTTCGGCGAGTTCACCCTGAAATCCGGCCGTCAAAGCCCCTACTTTTTCAACATGGGCCGGATCGATTCCGGCGCCGCGCTGGCCCGGCTCGGACGCGCCTACGCGGCGGCATTGACGAATTCCGGGCTTGCGTTCGACATGCTGTTCGGCCCTGCCTACAAGGGCATCGCGCTGGCCGCGGCAACGGCGATCGCGCTGGCCGAACAGCACCAGCGCGACCTGCCGTGGGCCTACAACCGCAAGGAGGCGAAAGATCACGGTGAGGGCGGCGTGCTGGTCGGCGCCCCGCTCCAGGGACGCGTGCTGATCGTCGACGACGTGATGACGGCGGGTACCGCGGTACGCGAATCACTGGCGCTGATCGGCGCGCACGGTGCGCAACCGGCTGGCGTGCTGATCGCGCTGGACCGGCAGGAACGCGGCCACGGCGAGCGCTCCGCCGCGCAGGAAGTGACAGCCGAGCACGGTATTCCGGTGATCGCCATCACCTGCCTCGACGATGTGCTGGCGTATGCCGGCGAACGGCCGCAACTGGCCGCCGAGCACGCCCGCTTGCTGGCTTACCGCGAGCGTTACGGCGTTCGGTGCTGAAGTTCAGGCGCGCCCCGGCAAGCTTCAGTGAACCCGATCACGGTTGCCGCCCACCCGGCCGACATTGGGGGTCTGGCGGGCCGCCGGCCCGTAGGCAAGACCGCAGTGCCCGTTATAATGCCTGACGAGGAAAGAATTCATGCGCAAATTCCTGTCCATTTTCGCCGCCGCCGTACTGATCGCCAGCCTGCCGGTGCACGCGCAGAACAGCAGCAGCGTCCGCTACAGGTGGCATGACGAACACGGCCTCCCGCATTACAGCGACAGTCTCAGCGCCGAAGCGATGAAGTACGGCTACGACGTGGTCAACGACCAGGGCCTGGTGATACAGCATGTGGCGCGCCAGCTGACGCCCGAAGAGCGTGCCGCCGCGAACAAGCTGGCCGCCCAGCAGGCCGCCGAACAGCGCGCCGAGAAGGAACGCGCCGATGCCGATGCGCAAATGCTGGCCGCCTATCCGGACGAGGATTCGTTCAGGATCTCGCAGCAGCAGGCGCTGGATTCCATCGACCAGCAGATCCACACCACCCAGATCAACCTGCGCAGCCAGGAACAGGCACTGACCGACCTGCTCGGTCGCGCCGCCGACATGGAGCGCGGCAAGACCCCGGTGCCGCGTTTTCTTGCCGACAGCATCACCAAGCAGCGCGATGTGGTGACCGGGCAACGCAACATACTGGAACACCTGCAGGCCCTGCGCGTACAGACCGCGCAGGCGCAGATTGCGGAACTGGCGCATTACCGGAAGCTCAAGGCGGCACTGGCGCAACCGTCGCCGTAGCTCTTCCGTCGTCAGGCCGGATCGCGCTGCGGGAGTTGCGGTGCCATTGCAGGAGCGCACCTTGTGCGCGAGCGTCGCGGCAGCCTGGTTTTCGCGCACAAGGTACGCTCCGGGAACCTCGCGAGGGAGAAGGACGTGCCCTCGTCGCAACCCGGCACTTTCAGAAGGGCAGCTTCAGGGCGGAATCAACCGCCAGCAGCTGCGCGCGGAACAGTTGCTGGATGCGCTTGAGCGCAAGCGGGTTGTCCGCTTCGAAACGCAGCACCAGCACCGGCGTGGTGTTGGATGCGCGCACCAGGCCCCAGCCGTCCGGCCAATCCGCGCGCAGGCCGTCGATGGTAATCAGCGTCGCATCGTCGAAACTGGCCCGCTGGCGCAACTTGTCCATGAACCGGTATTGCTCGCCTTCGCCCAGCTCGATTTTCAACTCGGGTGTGGAGAAGCTCTTCGGCAGCGTGGCGAAGATTTCCTCCGGCGAGCGGTCCTGCAGATCCCCGGCAAGTATTTCCAGCAGCCGGACGGCGGCGTAGATGCCATCGTCGAAGCCGTACCAGCGCTCCTTGAAGAAGAAGTGGCCACTCATCTCGCCAGCCAGTTCGGCGCCGGTCTCGCGCATCTTTGCCTTGATCAATGAATGGCCGGTGCGCCACATCAGCGGGCTGCCGCCGGCGTCCAGAATCTGCCCTTTGAGATGGCTGGTGCACTTGACGTCGTAGATGACGGTGGCGCCGGGCTGGCGCGACAGCACGTCGCGGGCGAACAGCATCAGCAGGCGGTCGGGATAGACGATCTCGCCCGACTGGGTGACCACGCCCAGCCGATCGCCATCGCCGTCGAATGCGATGCCCAGGTCGGCTCCGGTCCGCTTCACGGCAAGGATAAGGTCCTCCAGATTCTTCGGGTCGGAGGGATCGGGATGATGGTTCGGGAAGGTGCCGTCAACGTCGCAAAGCAGCGGAATCACTTCGCAACCGACCCCCGCCAGCACCTGCGGCGCCAGGGCGCCGGCAATGCCGTTGCCGCAATCGACGACGATTTTCAAACGGCGCTCGGCGAGCACATCGGAAACGATTTTCTCGACGTAATCGGGGGCCACGTCGATCTGGCGCCGGCGGCCTTGGCCATCCCGGTCCAGGGTTCCACCGGCGATGCGCTGATACAGCTCCTGGATCGCTCCCTCGGCCAGGGTCTCGCCGCCGATCACGATCTTGAAACCGTTGTAGTCCGGCGGGTTGTGACTGCCGGTGACCGCCACGCCGCAGCCGGTATCGAAACGGTAGGTCGCGTAGTAGACGACGGGTGTCGGCACCGCGCCGACATCGATCACATCGATGCCGGCAGCGCGCAGGCCATCGGACAGGGCCGCCACCAGCGCGAGCCCGGACAGGCGACCATCGCGGCCCACCACGATTTCGTGCAAGCCCTTGTCCCTCATCGACATGCCGATCGACTGGCCGAGCGCCCGCGCGACGTCGTCGTTGAGCGTCTTGCCGACCACCCCGCGCACGTCATAGGCGCGAAAGATGCTTGGGTCCACGGCGACCCGCGCTTGCGGCGCGGTCGCCGCGATCGATCCGGAGGCGGCGCTCCTTCCGATTCTCGCGGGCAACGCGATCTCCTCCGGCTCGGGCACGAATCGCTCGCGCAGGCGCTTGCGCAGATGCAGGAAAAAAGCCCCGCCGCCAAGCCCCAGCAGACTCAGCAAAGCGCTCAACGGCCATGAACGCGGCAACACGACGAATGCGGCCGGCAGGCCTGCCTTCACCATGAACTTGCTGCCGGGAACCGGTTTGCCGACAGCGCCCTCCTCCGCCGAAGCCGCCCCATGGGAAAGCAACTGCATGTCGCCCTGGTTTTCGCCCTGCTGCAGAACCAACCGGCCACCGGCCGGCGCGATCGATTCGAAAACCCGCTGCAGCGGCGCGAAGGACAGCTCGACCCACGCCCATCCCTGCACATGCCGTGGCGACCCCAGCGGAATCACCAGGCTCAGGCGGCGACCGACGTGGTCATACGAAATGCTTTGCATCGACGACGCTTCGCCGGCCCCCTGCGCGGAAAGCAGCTGGGCCGCCTTGGCATAGCCGAACTCGCGGTAATTGGCGTGCAGGACCTCGTTCAGATCGGCGCTGTAAAACTCCAGCCGGAGGATCTGCGGCAGCTGCAGGCGCAATGCCGTTGCGGCCTGCGCCGGATCGCTCATCAGCACGGCCGGATCTCTGGCCGCCAGCGCCTTCTCGACCGTGCTGCGCTCGCTGGCGATTTCCGCGGCGAGCGCGCGCACGGCCTGGTCCTGCACTGCGTGCACACGCTCGATCTCGCCGTGTTCGCTGGCAATCAACCACGTCTGCCAGGCGAAGAACATTCCCAGCAGCAGCAGCACCGTGGCGCCACCCAGCGGCAACATGCGTTGCCAGCCGGCCAGCAGGTCATGCAGTTGCGTCCTCGCCGTGCCTATCGCCATATCCCGCCCCCACAGACTGCACCCGACCGGTCGGCCCACCGCGAAACCGATTTGCCCATGTTAGTTGAAACCGGTTGAACCGAAGCCCCCGCCGCCGCGCTCACTCGGTGCAAATTCCGTCACGATTTTCAGCCGCGCCTGCGCTACCGGCACCAGCAGCAGCTGCGCGATGCGATCGCCCACGGCGATGGTGTAGGCCTGCCGGCCGCGATTCCAGCACGAGATCATCAACGGCCCCTGATAATCGGCATCGATCACTCCGACCAGGTTGCCCATCACCAGGCCGTGCTTGTGACCCAGTCCCGAGCGCGGCACGATCAACGCGCACCAGCCCGGGTCGCCGATGTGGATCGCAATGCCGCTGGGGATCAGGGCGCTCTCGCCGGGGTGCAGGGTCAGCGGCGCTTCGATCGCAGCGCGCAGATCCATCCCGGCGCTGCCGGGCGTGGCCGCCTGCGGCAACGCAATGCTGTCGCCGAGACGGGCATCGAGGATCTTCAGCTCGACATCGATCATCGGCGACGGGCCCGATACCGTTCGGCCACATGGGCAATCAGTTGCCGCGCCAGCTCCGGCTTGGCTACCCGCGGCAATTCGGCGCCGCCGCCGTCCCAGTAAAGGTTCAGCGCGTTGTCGGCAGCCTCGAAGCCGAGGCCATCGCCCACCTGATTGGCCGCGATCATGTCCAGCCCCTTGCGTTGCAGCTTGTCCTGCGCGTAGCTGGCCACGTCGTGCGTCTCGGCCGCAAAACCGACCAGGAAAGGATGCTCCGCCCGGGCCGACAGGCTGGCCAGGATGTCGGGATTCTCGCTCAGCTGCAGAACCAGTTCGGCGCCGTCGCGCTTCTTGAGCTTTTTCGCGGATACCTCGCACGGGCGGTAATCGCCGACCGCCGCCGCGCCGATGTAGATGTCCGCCTGCGCGGCGGCGGCAAGCACCGCTTCATGCATCTGCGCCGCACTGCGCACATCGATCCGCCGCACGATGCCGCCGGGGGTGGGCAGGCTCACCGGTCCGGCGATCACGGTCACCGCGGCGCCGGCCTGCGCAGCCGCCTCGGCGACCGCAAAACCCATCCGGCCCGAACTGCGATTGCCGATGAAGCGCACCGGGTCGATGTCTTCGAAGGTCGGCCCGGCACTGACCACGACGCTCAAGCCCTCCAGCACGCGAGTGTCGAACGATGCCGCCAGGGCATCACGCAGCTCGTGCGCCTCCAGCATGCGGCCGGTGCCGACATCGCCGCACGCCTGATCGCCGGACGCCGGCCCGAGCACCTGCGCGCCGCGCTGCCGCAAGGTGGCGAGGTTCGCCTGCACGGAGGCGTGCGCCCACATCTGCCGATTCATCGCCGGCGCCAGATACAGCGGCGCGGCACTGGCCAGGCACAGCGTGGTCAGCAGGTCGTCCGCCAGCCCATGGGCCAGGCGCGCCAGCAGATCCGCGCTGGCGGGAGCGATGAGTATGCGTTCGGCCCAGCGCGCCAGTTCGATATGGCCCATCGCCGCCTCGGCCTGCGCGTCCCACAGGCTGACCCGCACGTCCCGGCCGGACAGCGCCTGGAAGGTGACCGGGCTGACGAAATGGGTTGCTCCTTCCGTCATCACCACGCGTACCTGGGCATCCAGGTCGCGCAGGCGGCGAACCAGTTCGCAGGACTTGTAGGCGGCGATGCCACCGGACACTCCGAGCAAGATACGGCGTTGCGCAAGACTCATGTAAGGCGGGCCTGACGATCGGGCAGGACCCTAGCTTACCGGATTCATTCGCTTCGGCCGCTGCCCGCACCACATCCGTACAGGCAGCCTGCAGGCATGAGCATCCGCGACTGGCCCGAAGGCGAACGCCCCCGCGAAAAGCTGCTGGCCCGCGGCAGTGCCATGCTGTCCGATGCCGAGCTGCTGGCGGTGCTGCTGGGCAGCGGCAGCCGCGGCAAGGACGCGATCGCGCTGGGGCGTGAGCTGCTGCATGTCGCCGGCGGCCTTGGTGCGCTGCTGGGCCGCCCCGAACCGCCGATCCGCACCGGCGGCCTGGGTCCCGCCAAGCGGGCACGGATCGCCGCCGCGCTGGAGCTGGCCCGCCGCAGCCTGGCCGAGGAACTGCAGCAGCGGCAGAGCCTGTGCAACCCGCGCGACAGCGGCAAGTACCTGCGCGCACGCCTGCGTCACCTGCCCTACGAGGTCTTCGGCTGCCTGTACCTGGACAATCGCCATCGCGTACTGGCGTTCGAGGAACTCTTCCGCGGCACCATCGACGGCGCCAGCGTGCACCCGCGCGAGGTGGTGCGGGCATGCCTGCAACACAATGCCGGCGCCGTGATCTTCGCGCATAACCACCCCTCGGGGGTCGCCGAACCCAGTGCCGCCGATCGGGCGATAACCCATGAATTGCGCGACGCCTTGCAACTGGTCGGGGTGCGCGTGCTCGATCACCTGGTGATCGGCAGCGGCGAGCCGGTGTCGATGGCGGCCCGCGGCCTGCTCTGATCCTGGCGCACAAAAAAAACGGCGCGGAATTCACCGCGCCGAGGGGCCGTTTTTGGAGCGGAGAGAGCGGCGTCTCCTTTATGCATGTCATGGAGGGGAGTCATGTCAGGCACGCGGCCATTGTCGCACTGCCGCATGACAAAACCATGACGTCCTCGCCGAGGGATCCGGCAGCGCCATGTTGCCGAACCTTATACACAAATCGACGGTATCGGCACTTGCCGGCGATATCTCGCGTGCAATCACGAGATGGTTGCGCAGCCATATGATTTATCTATGTTATTTCTTGCGGCAATCGCCTTTCCCAGGCCGTTCGAAGAATCCACATCCGCCCGTGCTCGCGTTTCCCACAGACTTATCCACAAGACGTGTCTTCGCAGTGCATCAAGACTTTGCTCCGTCCCGGCACGGCCCCCGCCAAACACCCGGCCCCTGTGCTGGCCGCATTCAGCAGCGCGGCGTGTCTGTTACGATCAGCGGTTCCATCACGAACCGACCCCCTCCGTGAAAGTACAACTGCGCGAACTGATCCTGCAGTCCATCCAGACCCTGCAAAACGATGCCACCCTGCCTGCCGACCTGGTCGTGCCGGGGTTTGCGATCGAGCGGGCGCGCAGCCGCGAACATGGCGACTTCGCCAGCAACATCGCGATGCTGCTGGCCAAACCGGCTCGCGCCAATCCCCGTGAACTGGCCGGGAAACTGGTTGCCGCACTGCCGGCCAACACGCTGGTGGACAAGGTCGACATCGCCGGTCCCGGCTTCATCAACTTCCATCTGGCCGCCGGCGCCTACCACGCCGAACTGCGGCAGATCCTGGATCTGGGCGACGCCTACGGTCGCGGCAACGGCGGCGGCGGCAGGACCGTCGGCGTGGAGTTCGTCTCGGCCAACCCGACCGGCCCGCTGCATGTCGGCCATGGCCGCAACGCGGTCATCGGGGATTGCCTGGGGCGCCTGCTGGAGGCGGCCGGCTGGAACGTCAAGCGCGAGTTCTACTACAACGACGCCGGCGTGCAGATCGCGAACCTGGCGATCTCGGTGCAGGCGCGCGCGCGCGGCATCACTCCCGACGATGGCAGTTGGCCCGAGGCCGGTTATCGCGGCGACTACATCGCCGAGGTGGCGAGGGCCTATCTTGATCGCGAATCGGTGGTCGCCGATGGCCAGACGGTTGCCGGCGCGGGGGACGTCGACGATCTCGACGCGATCCGCCGCTTCGCCGTGGCCAGCCTGCGCCGCGAACAGGACCTCGACCTGAAGGCCTTCGGCATCGGCTTCGACGTGTATTTTCTCGAATCGTCGCTGTACAGCGACGGCAAGGTGGAGGAGACCGTGCGCGAGCTGGTCGCCCATGGCCACACCTACGAGAAAGATGGCGCACTATGGCTGCGCTCGACCGACTACGGTGACGACAAGGACCGCGTGATGCGCAAGTCCGACGGCACCTACACCTATTTCGTCCCGGACGTGGCCTACCACCTGAGCAAGTGGCAGCGCGGCTACGCACACGCGATCACCGTCCTGGGCTCGGACCACCACGGCACCCTGACCCGCGTGAAAGCCGGCCTGCAGGCGCTGGACGCCGGCATTCCGGCGAACTGGCCCGAGTACGTCGTGTATCAGATGGTCACCGTGTTGCGCGGCGGCGAAGAGGTGAAGATTTCCAAGCGTGCCGGCAGCTACCTCACCTTGCGCGACCTGATCGACGAAGCCGGGCGCGACGCGACACGCTACTTCCTGATCGCCCGCAAGACCGACTCGCAGCTGGTGTTCGACATCGACCTGGCCCGTTCGCAGAGCAACGACAACCCGGTGTACTACATCCAGTACGCGCATGCCCGCGTGTGCAGCGTGCTGCGCCAGGCCGAAGAAAAGGGTCTGCCGTTCGACCTGCAGGACGGCTTGCGCCAGCTGGCCCGCCTGGACAACGAACACGAACAGGTCCTGCTGACCGAACTGTCGAAATACCCGGAACTGATCGAGACCGCCGCCGCCAACCTCGAGCCGCACCTGCTGGCGGGCTGGCTGCGCGAACTGGCGAACGCATTCCACACCTACTACAACGCACACCAGTTCCTGGTCGAGGACGCCGCACTGCGCAACGCCCGGCTGACGCTGGTGGTGGCCACTCGGCAAGTACTGAAAAATGGCCTGGGTTTGCTGGGCCTGAGCGCCCCGGAGAGCATGTAATGGCAGCACGCAAGAACAAGGGCCGGCAGGCCGTACGCAACGATCGCGGCGGTTTTCCGACGTGGGGATACATCGCCATCGGCATCCTGATCGGCGGCATCCTGATGGTCGCCATGATGCACAGCAGCCTGCTCAGCGGCCTGCGCAAGCAGGACGTGCCACAGGCGAATCCGCAGGCGACCGCCGAACGCGGCAGCGAGCCCGGCGTGCTTGAGCCCGCCAGCAGCGACAGCGCGCCCAAAAAACCGCAATACGATTTCTATTCGGTGCTGTCGGAAAAGGAAGTGCGCATCCCGGATGCCGAGATCAGCGCCCAGGCCCGTGCCGAACAGCAGCAGAAGCAGCTCGCCGCGCAACAGCAGGCGGCTGCCGCGCAACAGGCATCCGGTGCCGCGACTGCGCCCGCCGCCATCAGCGAGAACGTCACGGCCGCACCCGCCAGCGCGGTTCCCGCGCCAGCCGCCGGCAGCGGCTACCTGTTGCAGGTCGGTGCCTTTCCGAACGCCGCCGACGCGGAAACCCTGAAGGCCAAACTTGCCCTGCAGGGTTTCGTGGCCAACGTGCGCTCGGTCAGCATCGGCGGGCAGACCTACCATCGCGTCCGCCTCGGCCCGTTCCGGTCCGCCACCGAGCTGGAGTCGACCAAGCAGCGGCTGGCCACTGCCGGGATCAATGCGATTGCGCTGAAGGAAGGCCAGTAAGCGGCCGCTCCGGCGAGCCGGCGACACCGGAACGGCAACCGGGGCGCTGCACGGTCGCGTCACCCGCTACACTTTCCCGCATGACACTCAAGACCGCATGCATCACCGGCGCCAGCTCCGGCTTCGGCGCCGCCACCGTGGCGCGTTTCGTGGCCGGAGGCTGGCGCGTGGTCGCCACCGGCCGCCGCGCCGAAAGGCTGCAGAAACTGGTCGAGCAGCTCGGCGCCGACCGCGTCCACGCGCTGGCCTTCGACATGCGCGACGAAACCGCCATGCGCGCCGCGATCGCCGGCCTGCCGCCGGAGTTCGCCGCCATCGACCTCCTGGTCAACAACGCCGGCCTGGCGCTGGGCACCGCGCCCGCGCAGCAGGCCGACCTGGCGCAATGGAAGCAGATGATCGACACCAACGTCACGGCGCTGGCGACGATCACCCATCTGCTGCTGCCGGCGCTGATCGAACGGCGTGGCGCCATCGTCAACATCAGCTCGATCGCCGGCACGTATCCGTACAAGGGCGGCAACGTCTACGGCGGCACCAAGGCCTTCGTCAGCCAGTTCACCCAGAACCTGCGCACCGACCTGCACGGCACCGGCGTGCGGGTGAGCTCGATCGAACCGGGCATGGCCGAGACCGAGTTCACCCTGGTGCGCACCGGCGGCGACCAGGCCGCCTCGGACCAGCTCTACGCCGGCGCCGCTCCGATCACCGCCGGCGACATCGCCGACACGATCTGGTGGATCGCCAATCTGCCGCCGCACCTGAACGTCAACCGCATCGAGCTGATGCCGGTCAGCCAGTCGGCGGCCGGCCTGCAGGTGCACCGCGGCTGACTCCGCCGCGGCCGGACCCGCGGGTCCCGTTCACTGCATGAACCAGCCGTGGCTGACCACGATGCTCTGGCCGGTCAGCGCGGCCGACGGGAAGGTGGCCAGGTACAGAGCGGTCTCGGCGATGTCCTCGACCGTGGTGAAGGTGGCGTCGACGGTGTCCTTCAGCATCACGTTGCGGATCACCTCGTCCTCGCTGATGCCCAGTTCCTTCGCCTGCTCGGGAATCTGCCGCTCGACCAGCGGCGTGCGCACGAAGCCGGGGCAGATCACGTGCGAGCGCACGTTGTGCGGCGCACCCTCCTTGGCCAGCGTGCGCGCCAGGCCGAGCAGGCCGTGCTTGGCGGTGACGTAGGCGGACTTGAGCTTCGACGCCTCGTGCGAATGCACCGAACCCATGTAGATCACGATGCCGCCGCGGTCGCCCCGGTACATGTGCCTGAGCGCGGCCTTGGTGGTGAGGAAGCCGCCGTCGAGGTGGATCGCCAGCATCTTCTTCCAGTCGGCGAAGGCGAACTGCTCGATCGGGTTGATGATCTGCACGCCGGCGTTGGAGATCAGGATGTCCAGGGCGCCGAACGCGGCCACCACCTTGTCGGTGCCGGCGTTCACCGCCGCCTCGTCGGTGACGTCCATCGCGATGCCGAGGGCCTTGCCGCCGGCCGCGTTGATCCCGGCCGCGGCGGCGTCGGCCGCCTGCTGGTTGATGTCGGCGATCGCCACGCTCGCGCCGTTCTTCGCGTACAGCTCGGCGATCGCCTTGCCGAGGCCGCTGGCCGCGCCGGTGATCAATGCCACTTTACCGTTGAGACTCGTCATGGCCGTGCTCCTGTTTGCGTGATGTGGGTGGTTTTCGTAGGAGCGCGCCTTGTGCGCGAAAAGCTCTTGTCCAGGCGCCGATGAAAGAGCATTCGCGCACAGGGTGCGTTCCTACCGATCCGTTCAATGCGGCTCTTCGGCCAGATAGGTGTACGCGGTCAACCCGCCGTCGAGCGCGCCGTACAGCTGTTCGGCCGGGTTGCCGGCGATACCGGCGGCGGCGATCCGTTCGCGATAGCTGCGGCGCAGCGCATCCAGGTCGTAGCCGACGTAGTCGAGCATCAGGTCGGTGGTGTCGCCGCGGCGGACATGGGCGAAGGTGTAGCCGTCGCCGTCCACCCGCACGTTCACCGCGTCGGTGTCGCCGAACAGGTTGTGGATGTCGCCCAGCGTCTCCTGGTAGGCGCCGACCATGAAGATGCCGAGCCGGTAGCTCTCGCCGTTGCGCAGATCGTGCAGCGGCAGGCTGACGTCGACGCCCTCGGCACCGACGTAATGGTCGATGCGGCCGTCCGAATCGCAGGTGAGATCGACGATCACGCCGCGCCGGGTCGGCGGCTCGCCGAGCCGCGCGATCGGCGTGATCGGGAAGATCTGCGCGATCGCCCAGATGTCCGGCACCGACTCGAACACCGAGAAATTGACGAAGTACTTGTCGACCAGTTTCTCGTCCAGCTCGTCCAGCGCCTGCCGGTGCGCACGCTCGGTCGGCTGCAGCCGCATGCGCACCGCGTTGGCGACGGCGAAATACATTTCATCCAGCC
>JAGWMU010000043.1 GCA_028873095.1 Pseudomonadota bacterium
AGCATCGCGCACAGGGTGCGCTCCTACAGGGGACGCCGCGGCATCGAGCTCCTTCAGCGCGGCCTTGAATTCGTAGCGGGTATACAGCGCGCGCAACTGTTCCATGTCCGCCGGTCGCTGCGCCAGGTCGGTGGGGCGGACGTCCAGCGGCACGTCGGTCCTGATCGTCACCAGCTCGCGCGACAGCGGCAGCTGCGGCAGCGTGGCGCGCAGGCTTTCGCCGATCTTGCCCCCGATCTTGCCGGCGTTCGCGATCACGCCGTCCAGCGTGGCGTATTCGGCCAGCCACTTGGCGGCGGTCTTCGGGCCGCACTTGGGCACGCCCGGCACGTTGTCGACGGTGTCGCCGGTGAGGGCGAGGAAGTCGACGATCTGCTCCGGCGCCACGCCGAATTTCTCCATCACGCCGGCGCGGTCCATCACCGTGTTGCTCATGGTGTTGACCAGGGTGACGTGGGGGCTCACCAGCTGCGCCAGATCCTTGTCGCCGGTCGAGATCAGCACCTCGATGCCAAGCGCCTGCGCCTGCACGGCGAGCGTGCCGATCACGTCGTCGGCCTCGACCCCCGGCACGCGCAGGACCGGAAAGCCGAGCGCGCCCACGATCGCCAGCATCGGTTCGACCTGCGCGCGCAGGTCGTCCGGCATCGGCGGCCGGTTCGCCTTGTACTGCCCGTACAGGGCGTCGCGAAAGGTCGGGCCGGGGGCATCGCTGACGAAGGCCAGGTAGTCCGGGCGGTCCTTCAGCGTGGCGCGCAGCATGTTGACCACGCCGAACAGCGCGCCGGTCGGTTCGCCCTGGGCGTTGCTCAGCGGCGGCAGCGCGTGGAAGGCGCGATACAGGTAGGAGGAGCCGTCGATGAGTATGAGTCTGGGCATGGGGTGGCTGGCCTATGCGAAGCAGGTCGTGCCGGAAGCTGTTTGCCGGCAGGACAAGGAAGAGTGGGGAAGTGTATGTCGATACACGACCGCAGGATGGCGCGCCACCACCTGACAACCACGGCAGGGCAACGCGGCCTGCTTCGCATAGGTCGGCACACCCCGACCATTCTCGCATGCACGCCCGGATCGACGCGCTTCACGAACCCTCGGCGGGGGCGCTGCTATGCTTTGCTTCCCGATCGAGGTTGCCGCCATGAAAACCGCTGCCCTGCTGGTTGCTGCCAGCGTCCTGCTCGCTTCCGGCGCCTTTGCGCAGTCGTCGGCGCCCGGCACGAACGTGCCGCCACCGCCGGGCATCGACGATCCGGGCGTGAAGGCGGCGTCGTCCCCGGTGGAATCGGCAGTCAAGCGCAAGCAGGCCGGCGCGCCGAAGTCCAGCCAGGCGCCGCTGATCCTGCCGCCGATGAAGAGCGGCGACAGCCGGCTCGGCCGCGATGCGTCGCCGCCGGATGTCCGGGTGCGCCAGGAGGGCGACATCAACGTGCAGGAGTACCGGCGCAATGGCCAGGTCTACATGGTGGTGGTGACGCCCAGGAACGGCATCCAGCAGATCTACACGGTCGATCCGCAGGGGCGGCTGGTCGACGAACACGGCCAGAAGCCGGTGGGGCCGGTCATGTACAAGGTGTTGGAGTGGGGCAAGAGCAGGCCGCCCGCGGAGGCTGCCCCTGCGGACGCCCAGAGTACCGGCGGGCACTGAGGCTGTTTGCGGCATGTCGCCCCGGCCCTGGCCGGGTTGCCGGCAGCCGGGCGCACCCGCGCAATGAGATGGACCATGCGCCGGCGTGAAAGTCGGCTGCCGTTCGCGCCGGGCCGGCGTTTCCCGGCGAGCGGCCAGGCCGGCCGCTGCTGATCGGCGGCGTGCCGATCGTGTCCGGGGCTCAATGCCGGAAGTGGCGCATCCCGGTGAACACCATCGCCATGCCGTGCTCGTCGGCGGCGGCGACGACCTCGGCGTCGCGCATCGAGCCGCCGGGCTGGATCACCGCGCGTATGCCGGCGGCGGCGGCGGCATCGATGCCGTCGCGGAACGGGAAGAACGCGTCGCTCGCCATCGCGCTCCCCGGCACGGTCAGTCCCGCCTCGTCGGCTTTCAGCCCCGCGATCTTCGCACTGACGACGCGGCTCATCTGGCCGGCGCCGACGCCGATCGTGCGGCCGTCCTTCGCGTACACGATCGCGTTGGACTTCACGTATTTCGCGACCTGCCAGGCGAACAGCAGGTCATCGAGTTCCTGCGTCGTGGGTGCGCGCCTGCTCACGACTTTCAGTTCGTCGCGGCCCACCGTGCGCCGGTCGGCGCTCTGGATCAGCAGGCCGGAGCCGACGCGCTTGAGGTCGTGCGCGTTGTGGCCGTCGCCCGGCGGAATCTCGAGCACGCGCACGTTGGCTTTCGCGGCGGCGGCTTCGATCGCGCCCGTTTCCACCTTCGGCGCGATCAGCACCTCGACGAACTGGCGCTTGAGGATCGCCTTCGCGGTTTCGGCATCGAGCGGGCGGTTGAACGCCACGATGCCGCCGAACGCGGAAGTCGGGTCGGTCGCGTAGGCCAGCTCGTAGGCGGCCAGCGGATCGGCCGCCACGGCGACGCCGCAGGGGTTGGCGTGCTTGACGATGACGCAGGCCGGCGCCTCGAACTGGCGCACGCACTCCCATGCCGCATCGGCATCGGCGATGTTGTTGTACGACAGCTCCTTGCCCTGCAACTGGCGGAAGGTGGCCAGCGTGCCCGGCGCCGGATGCAGGTCGCGGTAGAACGCCGCCTGCTGGTGCGGGTTTTCGCCGTAGCGCAGATCCAGCAGCTTCACGAAGCGCTGGTTGCTTTGCGCCGGGAAGGCGGCGTGGCCGGCGATCGCGGCCTGGGCGTCATCGAGTTCGAGCGCGGAAAGGTAATCGCTGATCGCGCCGTCGTAGTCGGCCACGCGGTTGAACGCGGCCACCGAAAGCCTGAAACGGGTGGCGCGGGTCAGTCCGCCGCCCGTCTCGATCTCGCGCAACGCGTCGGCGTACTGGTCGGGCGAGGTGAGTACGCCGACGTCGTTCCAGTTCTTTGCCGCGGAACGCAGCATCGCCGGGCCGCCGATGTCGATGTTCTCGATCGCCTGTTCGAGCGTGCAGCCCGGCTTCGCCACCGTGGCCTCGAACGGGTACAGGTTGAGCACCAGCAGGTCGATCGGCGCGATGCCCAGTTCGGCCATCACCGCGTCGTCGGTGCCGCGGCGGCCGAGCAGTCCGCCGTGCACGTTCGGGTGCAGCGTCTTCACGCGGCCGTCCATGATTTCGGGAAAGCCGGTGACGTCGCTCACCTCCGTCACCGCCACGCCGGCTTCGCGCAATGCCTTCGCACTGCCGCCGGTGGACAGCAGCTCCACGCCGCAGGCCGTCAGTCGCCGGCCCAGCTCGACCAGGCCGGACTTGTCGGAAACGCTGAGCAGGGCCCGGCGGACCGGGACGAGGGCGGATGGGAGCATGTGCGGTTTCCAGAAGGGGAAAGCCGCTCATTATAGCGGTCCGGTCCGCCGCTGGTTCCCGTTCCCGCCGGATGCCCGACGAACGGCCCGGATCGGCGGCCTACAGCAGGCCGTGCGCGGCCAGCTTCTTGCGCAAGGTGGCGCGGTTGATGCCGAGCGCGCAAGCGGCGCGGCTCTGGTTGCCGTCGTGAAACGCCAGCACTTCGCGCAGCAGCGGCCGCTCGACTTCGCGCAGCACCAGGGCATGCAGGCCTTCGCTGCACTCGGTGTCGCCGATGTCGGCAAGATAACGACGTACGCTGTGCGTGACGCATTCGCTCAATGCGCTCTGGGAGGCGGCATGCTGCAACGAGGTCGGTTTTGCGGCCTCGACGACAGGCGATCTTACGGCGTTCACGGACATTTCCCCTCACGGACGAAGCAGCGGCTGCATTGGCCACGGCATGTGGTAGTGACTCTTGGCGCGGATGGCGATGCGGACCGGGTGCCGGATGGCGACGTGCGCGGCAGGGGCCTGAGTCTACCCGCGTACGTCGACAAATTTAAGTCCTATTCGAAATTGATTTCGAAAGCCACCGCCTTGTCGCCGGGGTCCTCCACTTCGAACAACAGCACGGTGCTGGCTCCCGGGGCCATGCCGCGCTGCAAAATCTCGTCGTCGTCGAGGTACTCGCGCGGGCGCAGCCGGCGCATCGCCACGTGCCGGCCCCGGGCGTCGGACAAGATGATGGTCACGATCGGGTACGGCTGCGCGAAGGCGGCTTCGTTGCGCACGCTGGCGCTGATCATCAGGGCGCCGGGCACGCTGGGATGCGCCTGCACGTTGCTGGCGAGCAGGCGCAGCCGGTGCGGGGCGGCGACCAGCGGAAGTTCGCAGTGCAGCAACACGCAGCTGTTGCGCAGCCAGCCGCCCACGGCGGGATCGCGGATCAGCGCGTCGCGGTCGACCCATGCCAGCTGCATCCCGAGCAGCAGCGACAGTACGACGCATGCAGCGACCCACGGCCAGCGACGCTCGCCGGGCTCGCGCGGGTATGGTCGGCGTCGATGCGTGCGCACGCGGCCCTGCTGCTCGCGAATGAAGCGCGGTGCGAACTCCATCTGCGCGAAGTCCGGCGCGGTTTCCGGCGCTGCCGCCACCGCATCGCTGCCGGCGACCGCCGGTGGATCGGGTCGCGGCCGGTAGACCGCCAGTTCCAGCGAGGGCGGTCGATCCGACGCCGCCTGCGGCGGCAGCAACCGGAACGGTTCCGCCGGCAGCTGCCCGGTCAGACTTGCCATCGCATCGAATTCGATGCCGCAATAGCCGCAGGCGACCTGGCCGCGCGCCCGTGCCAGGACATCCACATCCAGCGAAAAGACGGTCAGGCAGTCGGGACATTGGGTGTACATGCGGGCCGTGTGCAAGCGAAGTGGTGCAAGCCTAGCAGCCTGTCGGATCGTTGTTCGGCGGGTCCGTCCGGTCAACGGATTCAGCGACGCCGGCCGCTGATCCGCACCCAGTCCTCGCGGCGATCCACGCGCAGTTCGTCGAACCACTCCGCGTAATGCCGCAGCAGCTCATCCTGCTGGCCGGCGAGGATGCCGGAGATCGCGAACGGCGCGCGCGGCTTGGCGGCGGCAGCGAACGTCGGCGCCAGCTCGAGCAACGGGCCGGCGAGGATGTTCGCGAGAAACACGTCGGCAGGCTGCGCGACGGCGTCCTGCGGAAGAGACAGCGCCAGCCGTTCGGCGACGCCGTTGCGCTGGGCGTTGTCGGCCGAGGCGGTCAATGCCTGCGGATCGTTGTCGATGCCCGTGGCGTGCGCCGCGCCGAGCTTCAGCGCGGCGATCGCCAGAATGCCCGAACCGCAGCCGTAGTCGATCACGGTTTTGCCGGTCAGCTCGAGCCCATCGAGCCACTCCAGGCACAGCGCGGTGGTGGGATGCGTGCCGCTGCCGAACGCCAACCCCGGGTCGAGCCGGACCACCACCGGCGCGTCGTCGCCGTTCGCGGGCGGCTCGATGTTCCAGGGATAGATCCACAGGCGCCGGCCGAACGGCATCGGCCGGTACTGGTCCATCCACACCCGTTCCCAGTTCTGGTCGGCCACCTCGCGAAACAGCAGCTGATCGGGTTCGAGCCACGGCAGCAGTTCGCCGAGCGTTGCGCTGAGGCCGCGGCGATCGGCGTGTTCGTCGAACAGCGCATGCAGGGTGATCGTCGGCCACAGCGGCAGTTCGCCCACGCCGGGCTCGAAGATCGCCTGTTCGTCCGGCGTCTGCGCATCGGCGTCCTGCAGGGTGACCGCCAGCGCGCCCAGTTCGTTCAACGCGTCCTCGACAGCGGGTTGCCGCGCGGCGCGGACAATGAGGGAAAGTTCGAGGAAGGGCATGGTCGGGTTCGTTCGAATGGGCGGGAGCGCGCTTCGGCGCGCTCCCGCGGGGCGATCAGCTGCCGGCGGGGTGCGGCTCTTTCTGTTCCGCCATCCGCTTTTCCAGATAGTGGATGTTCTGGCCGCCACGCTGGAAGCCGGCGTCGGCCATGATCCGCTGCTGCAACGGGATGTTGCATTTCACCCCTTCGATCACCGTCTCGGTCAATGCCATGCGCATGCGCGCGATGGCGGTCTCGCGGTCGGGGCCGTGCACGATCAGCTTGCCGATCATCGAATCGTAGTTGGGCGGGATGCGGTAGCCGTCGTACAGGTGGGTGTCGACGCGCACGCCGGGGCCGCCGGGTGCCTCGAAGCGCTTCACCGTGCCGGGGCTGGGCATGAACGTCTCGGGATCCTCGGCGTTGATGCGGCACTCGATCGCGTGGCCGTGGATGACGATGTCCTGCTGCCGGATCGACAGCTTCTCGCCGCCGGCGATCAGCAATTGCTCGCGCACCAGGTCGATGCCGGTGATCAGTTCGGTCACCGGATGCTCGACCTGGATGCGGGTGTTCATCTCGATGAAATAGAAGTGGCCGTTCTCGAACAGGAACTCGAACGTGCCGGCGCCGCGATAGCCGATGCGCAGGCAGGCATCGACGCAGACCTTGCCGATTTGCTCGCGCTGCCCGGGCGTGATGCCGGGCGCGGGCGCTTCCTCGACTACCTTCTGGTGGCGGCGCTGCATCGAGCAGTCGCGCTCGCACAGGTGGATCGCGTTGCCCTGGCCGTCGGCCAGCACCTGGATCTCCACGTGGCGCGGATTCTCGAGGAATTTCTCCATGTAGACCTGTTCGTTGCCGAATGCGGCCTTGGCTTCGGCCTTGGTCATGCTGACGGCGTTGCCCAGGTGCGCCTCGGTGCGCACCACGCGCATGCCGCGGCCGCCGCCGCCACCGGCCGCCTTGATGATCACCGGGTAACCGATCTCGCGCGCGATGCGCAGGTTCTCGTCCACGTCCTCGCCGAGCGGGCCGCCTGAGCCGGGTACGCACGGCACGCCGGCCGCCTTCATCGCACGGATCGCCTCGACCTTGTCGCCCATCAGCCGGATCACCTCGGCGGTCGGGCCGATGAACACGAATCCGGATTGCTCCACCTGCTCGGCGAAGTCGGCGCGCTCCGAGAGAAAGCCGTAGCCGGGATGGATCGCGCCGGCGTCGGTGATCTCGGCTGCGGCGATGATGCGCGGGATGTTGAGATAGCTGTCGACCGAGGGGCCAGGGCCGATGCACACCGACTCGTCGGCGAGACCGACGTGTTTCAGGTTGCGGTCCACGGTGGAATGCACCGCCACGGTCTTGATGCCCAGGCTGTGGCAGGCGCGCAGTATGCGCAGGGCGATTTCGCCGCGGTTGGCGATGACGACTTTTTCTAGCATGGGAGCTCCAGAGGGGCGGGGAACGGGGAAAGGGGCCGGGAACGGAAAGGTCAAAAGCGCGATGCCGCGGCTCTTGTGTTCCCCGTTCCCGGTTCTCGCCTCCCCCGTTCCCGCTCAAACATCAACCAATCACAAACATCGGCTCGTCGAATTCCACCGGCTGGCCGTTATTGACCAGGATGGCCAGCACGGTGCCGGCCACGTCGGCTTCGATCTGGTTGAACATCTTCATCGCCTCGATGATGCCCAGCGTCTCGCCGGCCTGGACCTGCTGGCCGACCTTGACGAACGCCGGCGTGCCCGGGCTGGCCGATTCGTAGAACGTGCCGACCATCGGCGCCTTCACCACGTGCCCGGCAGGCAACGCCGTGGCCGTCGGGGCTTCGACGGCCACGGCGGTCGGCGCCGGCGCGACAGCGGCCGGCGCCGCGGTCGGAGCGGCGACGGCCGCCGCCGGTGCGCTATTCCTGGGGACGCGCGACAGGCGCACCACTTCCTCGCCCTCCTTGATCTCCAGTTCGGCGAGGTTGGATTCTTCCAGCAGATCGATCAGCTTCTTGATTTTGCGCAAATCCATCGGATCAGCCTTTTGTCAGTCGCGCCACCGTTGGTGGCTGAATTTTGAAGAGTCCGCACACGGATGTGCGGGTTGTGCGAAGGGACTCGCGTGATGTTGAGTGGATAGGGTCGGGCGGGTGCCTACGGCGTCGCCGGCGCCTGCAGCCGGCGCAACGCCGCTTCCAGCGCCAGGCGGTAGCTGTCGGCGCCGAAACCGCAGATCACGCCGATCGCGATGTCCGACAGGTACGAATGGCGGCGGAACGGTTCGCGCGCATGCACGTTGGAAAGGTGCACCTCGATGAACGGGATCGCCACGGCGGCCAGCGCGTCGCGCAGGGCGATGCTGGTGTGGGTGAATGCGCCCGCGTTGCACAGGATCAGCGCGGTGCGGTCATCGCGCCCCTGCTGGATGCGGCCGACCAGTTCGTGTTCGGCGTTGGACTGGAAGCAGACCAGTTCGTGTCCGGCCGCGTGGGCCAGTCCGGCCAGCTGCTGGTCGATGTCGGCCAGCGTTTCGCGGCCATAGATCGCCGGCTCGCGCGTACCCAGCAAATTGAGGTTGGGGCCATGCAGGACCAGGATCTTCGCCACGAAACCCCCCAGCTTGCGTCCGGACATCCGGGCATCGATGCAGTTTGCACGCAGTCGGGGATGTTGTCCAGTTCACCGCAGATCGGCGATGTTTGACGGAGAAGCCCCGGGGTTTCCGTGCGTGAGCGTATGTAGCCCCGATGCTCAGGGGTGTTCGGCGGGTGTCGTCAGCCAGGCTTCCAGTTGCGCGGCAGGCACCGCGCCGACGTGGATCGCCAGCACGCGCCCGTCGGCGCCGAGCAGCACGCTGTAGGGCAACACGCCCTGCGCGTCGCCGAGTTGCCGCGAGCTGTCCGGTTCGTCGAGCCGGCCCAGCCAGACCGGGTAGTTCAGCCGATGTGTCGCCAGGAATGCACGCACGCGGCCGGGTTCGTCCATCGCGATGCCGACGATGGCCGCGCCGCGGTTGCCGAACTTCGCCTGGGCACGAGTCAGCGCCGGCATTTCGTCCAGGCACGGGCCGCACCAGCTGGCCCAGAAATTCAGCAGCACACGGCGGCCGCGATAGTCGCTCAGTCGATGCTGCCTGCCGTCAAGATCGGGCAGGCTCAGCGGTGGCGACGGCCGACCGACCAGGCTCGAATCCGCCGTCGCCGGCAGCGGGCTGCGGCGTGCGGCATAGCCGCCGAGCGCGCCGGCCAGTACCGCCAGGGCGAGGATCAACCAGTTGCTGCGGCTCATCATCGACGCGCCGCTTCCGTCAATGCCTGCCGTACCCGCGAGTAGGTCAGCACGGTGGACAGCTGCCTGCCGGGGCCGCCGTTGCCGGGGAACACCACGTAGAGCGGGACGCCGGGCGAGTGGTATTGCTGCAGGAACGCGCCGACGGTCGGGTTGACGTCGGTCCAGTCGCCCTTCATGTAGACCGTGCCGGTGCGCTGGAGCAGATCGCGGAATGCCTGCGTGTCCAGCACGGTGTGCTCGTTCGCCTTGCAGGTGACGCACCAGTCGGCGGTCATGTCGACGAAAACCGGCGTGCCCGCGGCACGCAGCGCGGCGAGTTTCTGCGGGCTGTACGCCACCGCGCCATCCCGGGTCGCCGCGGCGGCAGAAGGCCGTGGCACCTGGGCGAGCAGGTACATCGGCACCAGGGTGGCCAGTGCCAGCAGCGCGACCAGCGCACGGCTCACGGGGCCGTGCGAACGGCTGCGTTCGAACCACCACAGCGTCATCGCCAGCAGCACCATCGCCACCAGCACCAGGCCCACCGCATCGGCGCCGCGCTGGTTGGCCAGCACCCACACCAGCCAGGCGGCGGTCAGGTACATCGGGAAGGCCAGCACCTGCTTCAGCGTTTCCATCCAGCGCCCGGGGTGCGGCAACAGCCGCGCCAGCACGGGCACGAAACCGATCAGCAGGAACGGCAGCGCCAGTCCGAGGCCCAGCGCCAGGAACACCAGCAGCGCGGACAGCATCGGCGCGGCGAACGCGTACGCCAGCGCGCTGCCCATGAACGGCGCGGTGCAGGGGCTGGCCACCACCACCGCCAGCACGCCGGTGAAGAAATCCCCGGCCGGCCCGGAGCGGGCGGCCAGCCCGGCGCCGGCATTGCCCAGGCCGGCGCCGAACTGCGCCACGCCCGACATCGACAGTCCCACCGCCAGCATCACCAGCGCCAGCACGCCGACCAGCAGCGGTTGCTGCAGTTGCGTGCCCCAACCCAGTGCGTGGTCCGCCGCGCGCAAGGCAAGGATGCCCATGCCCAGCATCGCGAAACTGCCGAGCACGCCAGCGGTATAGAACAAGGCGTGGCGGCGCGCCCTGGCGTGGCTTTCGCCGCTTTCCAGCACGCTCACCGCCTTGATCGACAGGACCGGCAGCACGCAGGGCATCAGGTTCAGCACCAGGCCGCCGCCCAGCGCCAGCAGCAGCGCCGCGATCAGGCTGATCGGCAGGACGCGAGGCGCGCTGCCGGGCGATGACCGTCGAGCTGTCGCCGTGCCGGAGGTGGCGGTGCCGCTGCCGAGGTCGATGCTGATCGTGCGGGTCATCAGCGGGTAGCACAGGCCGTCTTGCTGGCAGCCCTGGAAGCTGGCCTGCAGGAGCAACCGGTGTCGCCCGGCCAGGTCGCCCTCGACCGCCACCGGCAGGTCGACCTGATCGAAATACACGGTGACGTCGCCGTAATGCGCGTCGTGATGCAGCGTACCTGCCGGCCACGCGGGCTTCAGGCTCAGGCCGGCGGCATCCACGAGCTTCAAGGTGGTGCGGTCGCGATACAGGTAATAGCCCGCGGGCATCGTCCAGCGCAGCAGCAGCTGGTGCGGCGAGCTGGCCAGCGCTTCGAGGCGGAACGCCTGCCCGGGCGGCAGGGCGGCAGCGCCGGCCGGTTGGCTGCCCAGGGCTTTCAATGCGGAGCCCAGCGAGGCGCCGGTTTGCGCGGGCGGGGCTGCCGCCGCAGGGGCCGCTGCCGCGCCGGCGGGCAGCGGCAGATCCAGCTGTGCGGTGTACGGCGGGTAGCAGATCTTCGGGTCCACTTCGTGGCAGCCCTGGTACTGCACGCTCACTTTCAGCCGGGTGGCGCCGGCCGCCAGCGTGTACGGCACGCTGGCATCGATGGCGTGGTGATAGGTCTCCACGTCGCCGAGATAGGGGTCATGGTGCTTCTTGCCGTCGGGCAGTTGCGCCGTACCCAGCGTCACGCCTTCGCCGGCAGTGAACTTCATGCGGCCGCGGTAGAGGTAATAGTCCGGCGCGATCGTCCAGTGCAGTTTCAACACGCCCGCCGTGGCGGTGTCGGCACTGAGCCGGTACGCCGAGGTGACGGGCAGCAGCCCGTCGGTGTTCTGTGCGAAAACCGGCAGCGCGCATGACAGCAGGCTCAGCCAGGCCAGCAGGCGGGCGGCCCGTGAGCCGGCAAACAGCGATCGCATCATGACTCCATCGACACCAAGGGCCCGAACTCAGGGCGGATCAGCGGGCATTATGGCCCGACACGCTGCCGGCCGGGGCGGCGCTCAAGCTGCGGTGTTGGCGCGCACCCAGTCCAGGTAAGCCGCGTGTCCGTGGTGCACCGGCACCGCGATCAATTCGGGTACGGCGTAGGGATGCAGGACCAGCAGGCGGGCCTTGAGTTCCTCGAAGCACCGGGCGGTGGTCTTGATCAGCAGCAGTTCCTCGCTGTCGGTGGTCACCACGCCTTGCCAGCGATAGGTGGAGCTGGCGCCGGGCAGTCGGCTGACGCAGGCGGCCAGCCGTTCGTCGACCAGCGCTGCGGCAATCGCCCGTGCGCTGGCGGCGTCGGGGCAGCTGCAATAGCAGAGCAGGACGGTGTCGGGCATGCCGACAGCCTAACCCGCACCGCGTAGGAGCGCACCCTGTGCGCGAAAGCTCTTGGCGGCAAAAGCATCGCGCACAGGGTGCGCTCCCGCCGGCGGCGGGTGGGCCTGAATATCGAGCGGCCCTTGAAAGTCGGCCCCGACCGCCCAATTAGCTGTGCAGTCACCGGAATGAAGCTCTTGCAACGGCAAGCTGTATCGCTAAAATTGGCACTCGTTTACCATGAGTGCTAACAAGACCGTCGATCCGGGTCTCGAAAGCCTTGTTCCCCCTCAAACCTAATGGGAGTCGTCCATGAGCACACTGCGTCCGTTGCACGATCGCGTCATCGTCAAGCGCCTGGAAGAGGAGCGCGTTTCCGCCGGCGGCATCGTCATCCCCGACAGCGCCACCGAAAAGCCCACCCGCGGCAAGGTCGTCGCCGCCGGCACCGGCCTGATCATGAGCGACGGCAAGGTGCGCCCGATGTCGCTGAAGGCTGGCGACGTGGTGCTGTTCGGCAAGTACGCCGGCCAGGAAATCAAGATCGACGGCGAAGAACTCGTGTTCCTGAAGGAAGACGACATCGTGGCCGTGATCGAAGGCTGATCGGCGGGGGTCGAGGCCCGCAGGAGCGCGTAGATCCGCGCACGCTGACGTCCTCGGTTCCGTAGCCTTCGCGTTACCGCTCGAAAAGCAAAAAACCCTTTCCTAATTTCAAAATTTTTGAGGCAAAAATTTTATGGCAGCCAAAGAAGTACGTTTCGGCGAAGACGCCCGCGCCCGCATGCTCAAGGGCGTGAACACCCTGGCCAATGCGGTCAAGGTCACCCTGGGCCCGAAGGGCCGCAACGTGGTGCTCGAGAAGAGCTTCGGCGCCCCCACGATCACCAAGGACGGCGTGTCCGTCGCCAAGGAGATCGAACTGGCGGACAAGTACGAGAACCTCGGTGCGCAGATCGTCAAGGAAGCCGCCTCCAAGACTTCCGACGTGGCCGGTGACGGCACCACCACCGCCACCGTGCTGGCGCAGGCGTTCATCCAGGAAGGCCTGAAGGCGGTCGCCGCCGGCATGAATCCGATGGACCTGAAGCGCGGCATCGACAAGGCGGTCAACGCCGCCGTCGCCGAGCTGAAGAAGCTGTCCAACCCCACCGCGAACGACAAGGAAATCGCCCAGGTCGGCACGATCTCGGCCAACTCCGACGCCAACATCGGCGACATCATCGCCACCGCGATGAAGAAGGTGGGCAAGGAAGGCGTGATCACGGTCGAGGAAGGTTCCGGCCTGGACAACGAGCTGGACGTGGTCGAAGGCATGCAGTTCGACCGCGGCTACCTGTCGCCGTACTTCATCAACAACCAGGCGTCGCAGCAGGTCGAGCTGGACGACCCGTACATCCTGATCCACGACAAGAAAGTGTCGAACGTGCGCGAGCTGCTGCCGGTGCTGGAAGCCGTGGCCAAGGCCGGCAAGCCGCTGCTGATCGTCGCCGAGGAAGTGGAAGGCGAGGCGCTGGCCACGCTGGTGGTCAACACCATCCGCGGCATCGTCAAGGTCGCCGCCGTCAAGGCGCCGGGTTTCGGCGACCGCCGCAAGGCGATCCTGGAGGACATCGCGGTGCTGACCAACGGCCAGGTGGTGTCCGAGGAAGTCGGCCTGTCGCTGGAGAAGACCACGCTCGCCGATCTGGGTCGCGCCAAGCGCATCGTCATCACCAAGGAGAACACCACGATCATCGACGGCGCCGGCGAGGCGCAGAAGATCCAGTCGCGCATCGGCCAGATCAAGGCGCAGATCGAGGAGACCTCCTCCGACTACGACCGCGAGAAGCTGCAGGAGCGCGTGGCCAAGCTGGCCGGCGGTGTCGCGGTGATCAAGGTCGGTGCCGGCACCGAGCTCGAAATGAAGGAAAAGAAGGCCCGCGTCGAAGACGCCTTGCACGCCACCCGTGCAGCCGTCGAAGAGGGCGTGGTCCCCGGCGGCGGCGTGGCGCTGATCCGTGCGTTGAAGGCGGTCGAAGGCCTGAAGGGCGACAACACCGATCAGGATCTGGGCATTGCGATCACCCGCCGCGCGCTGGAAGCGCCGCTGCGTGCGATCGTCGCCAACGCCGGCGAAGAGCCGTCCGTGATCCTCAACAAGGTCAAGGAAGGCAAGGGCAACTTCGGCTACAACGCCGCCACCGGCGAGTTCGGCGACATGGTCGAGATGGGCATCCTGGACCCGACCAAGGTCACCCGCACCGCGCTGCAGCACGCCGCGTCGGTTGCCGGCTTGGCGATCACCACCGAGGCGATCGTCGCCGAAGTGCCGAAGAAGGATGAAGGCCACAGCCACGGCGGCGCCGGCGGCATGGGCGGCGGCATGGGCGGCATGGGCGGCATGGACTTCTAAGTCCGCGCCACCGGCTGCATCGAAGAAAACCCCGCCCCGGCGGGGTTTTCTCTTGAGGGGGTTCGGTCGTTGCAGGTGCGCGTGGCGCATTGCCGGTCGGCAGGTTCGTCGCGACCGGCATGCCGTCCCATGCGGAAAGTACAAGCCCCGGGAGCGCGCCCGCCCCCGGGGCTTGTTGGTCCCGCCTGGCGGGGCGGATCAGTGCCCCGCGTTCGCGTGGCTGCCGGAGCCGGCGACGTCGCCGTGGCCGCGGGTATGGGCAGTGCCCTTGGTGCCGCCTTTGCTGCCGGCATTTCCGCCGGCGTCGGCGCTGCCGCTGGCATTGCCATTGGCATTGCCGCTGGCATTGATGCCCTTCACCGCGTCACCCACCGAGCCGGCGGTGCGGTCGGAGGACTGGATCGCCGAGTGGGCGGCATTGCGAACCTCGCCACCGACACCGCGGCCTTTCTCGCCGGCCTTGCCGGCCAGTGCGGCGGTATCGAGACCGCCGCTCTTGCCCGCGCTGGCGTTGGCGCCGGCAGCATGGGCGTGGGCCGACGCATGAGCATCGAGGCTGGCATTGGCCTGGCTGTCGCCGGTAGCGGCCGAGCGGGCCTTGCGGATGGTCTTGCGCGTTGTGCGCCGGGCCTGCTGGTCGATACGGCTCATCGCGTCGTCGGCGCGACTGCCGACCTGATCAACCGCATGCACGGCATTGGGCAACGTACCGCCGGCAGGCACGCCGGCGCCGATCTGGCCCGCGCCACCGATGGCACCACCGAGGTGGACCTGGGCGAAAGCGGGAACGGAGAGTGCGGCGGCTGCGGTGATGAAAGCAGCAAACATGGTCTTGTGCATGGTCAGGATCTCCCAATGGGTGAAGCCGTGAACACGAACGTCTCGCGGCAGGATCGACCATAGGCAGGCGCTCCCCACTGCCTCCTGAATACGCAGATCCATGCTTAAGCCGCCAGACAGCTGGCTGAACCGCAGCCTTGGCGCTGCCTGCATGTCCCCGATTCGCCGTCCGCGGCAGGCCAGCGGCCGGACGTACGCCACCGTCATGCAGCATTCGTGGCCTGTTGCGCCGGTTCAACGATGTGCGGCGGCCCGGCGCTGCGTTGCGGCCGCTGCGGTGTTTTCGCCGGCGTCGGCGGCGGGCGGCACTCGCGCCTGCAGCCACAGCTTGTCCAGTTTTCCGCCGAGCCGCAGCTGGTCGATGCTGGCCATGGCCCGGTCGAGCTTCTGTTCGCTGCCGTCTTCGGCCGGCAGCGAAGCGCCTGGCGCCGCGGTCAGCGCCGCCAGTGACGGACCGACCAGCTCGCTCAACCCGAAGTAGGGCTCGTCGCGGATGCCGGCCTGTTCCAGCAGCCTGCCGGGGAGCAGCCATGCGGCCGTGTCCAGATGCACCGGCTTGCCTTGGGAGTGGGGATCGACCAGCAGCCAGACCCCGGCCTGGCTCAACATGTCCTTGCCGTCGACAAAGCCGGTGGCGCGGTAAGCGTTCGTCAATGCCGGCAGATGATCGCCGTAGAACAGCACCAGGCTTGGCCGCTTGCGTCGGGCCAGCCAGGCGACCAGCCGCCCGAGCTCGGCGTCGGCGTGGCCGATGTGATAGAGGTAGTTCTGCAGCTCGCGCCTGGCGCTGCCGGTGACCCCTGCTGGTACCGCAATGGCGTCACGCTCGGCGAGATGGCTGGGATCGACATCGTACGGGCCGTGCGCCTCGATGCTGATGGCGAAGATGAACTGCGGGGGGCCGCTGTCCTTCAGCTGCGCCATGATCTCGTCGGTCATCGCGCTGTCGGCCATGTACTTGCCATCCTTCGGGGCGGCGGCGGGAAACGACGACTTCGAGACGAAGCGGTCGAAGCCCAGTGCCTTGAGGGCGGCGGTGCGGTTCCAGAAGGCCGGGTCGTTGCCGTGCACGGCCACCGTTTCGTAGCCATGCGCGTCCAGGGCGTGCACCATGCTCGGCACCCGCTTGTGGTTCATCTGCAGGTAGGGGAACTGCAGGTCGTCGAAGTAGCGCAGCGACAGCCCGGTAAGCACCTCGAATTCGGTGCGGATGGTGCCGCCGCCGAACGTCGGCACGTGCAGTTTGCCGCTGATTCCGTGGGCGGCGAGCCGGCGCAGGTTCGGCGTGAAGTTGCTGCGTTCGTAGCCGCGCATGCTGGTCGGATCGAAGAACGATTCGCTTTGCACCACCACGATGTCCGGCAGCTCGGTGTTCGCGGGCGGCGTCTGCATGGACTGGCGCAGCGCCGCGGCGGACTGGTCGATCAACTGCGCGGCCGCGGCGGCGTCGGGCTTGCGCTTGCCCTGGCCGTACTGCAGATGAAACATCATCAGCGAACTGATCAGGCCGGAGTGGCTGCTGGTCGAGGAAGCCGACCAGGGTTCCAGCCAGAGCACCCTGGCGTTGTAGACGTTCGCCCAGGCAGGCATGCCGGCCAGCATGCTGACCAGCATCGCCGTCAGCATGCCGCCGCCCAGCAGCCGTTTGCCGCGGGTGCGGCGCGGCAACAGCGGCGGCTCATAGCGCCATGCCGCACCGATCAGCGCCAGCGCGGCCAGCAGCGCCAGATAAGGCCACGGGCTGTGCGGCAGATAGCCGACCAGCAGGTGGGCACCGCCCTTGCGCAACTGGCCGACCATGCGGAAATCGGCCGGCAGCAAGGGCGTGCCGAGGTTTTGCACCTTCAGCAGGTTGACGCCGTACAGCAGTCCCTGCAGCAGGAAGGCCAGGCCGAACGACAACAGCAGGCGGCGGCTGAGCGCCAGCAGCACGCCGGCCAGCAACAGGCCCGGCCAGGCATTGGCCAGCGGGAAACGCGGCTGGTCGAACAGCCGCAACGGCAGCACGCCGCTGCCGCCGTCGAGCAGCCCGGTCAGCAGCACGAACGCCAGCGCCAGCAGCAGCACCAGCACGCTGCGTGCAACCGGGGTGCGCCAGCTTGGGGGCGGGTTTGCCGAATGAGACGACATGGCAGTCCTGGGTTCGCTGTCATGGATCTGGCATTGGAATGTAATGTTTCGAACATGAACCCAGTGTTGCCCGATCCATGGCGCATGCCGGTGGTCGGCAGGTTGCCTGCACTGCGGCACAATGGCCCGATGCCAGCCCATGAATCCGCCGCGCTGCGTGCGCTGATCGACGACCGCTACAGCGAGCTCGCCGCCCGTTGCCGAAGCGCCGGCGTGCCCCTGCACGACGATGCCGGGGTCGCCGAACGCATCCGGCGCACCTTGCTGGCCAGCGATTTCGCGTTCGACGTCTGGTGCCGCCAGCCGCAGCTGCTGGCGCCGCAGGGGCTGGAGCGGTTGCGTTCGGGCAACGATGCCGGCGCCCGCATCGAGGCGCTGCGGCTGCCGGCCGACGAGGCCGCCTGCATGCTGGCGTTGCGCCGCTTCCGCCATGCCGAGGCGTTGCGGCTGCTGTTTCGGGATGTCAACGGACTGGACCAGCTGCCGGAAACCCTGTCGGCCACCAGTGTCCTTTACGAGGAACTGCTGGGCGTGGCGCTGGCCTGGTCCGAACGCGCGCTGGCGGCCCGCTACGGCCACAGCCGTGGCAACGATGGCGCACGGCAGCGGATGGTCGTACTCGGTTTCGGCAAGCTCGGCGGCAGCGAGCTGAACTTCTCCTCCGACATCGACCTGGTGCTGGCCTATCCGCAGGGCGGCCAGAGCGATGGCCCGCGACCGCTCGACAACAGCGAGTACTTCGTGCGGCTGGGCCGCCAGCTGGTGCGGCTGCTGCACGAGCCGACGATGGACGGGATCTGCGCCCGGGTCGACCTGCGCCTGCGCCCGTTCGGCAATGCCGGCCGGCTGGCGTTGTCGTTCGCCGCGATGGAGCAGTACTACCAGAACGAGGGCCGCGACTGGGAACGCTACGCGTGGATCAAGGCCCGCCCGGTGGCAGGCGACCGCAACGCCGGCCGGCAATTGCAGGAACTGCTGCGGCCGTTCGTCTACCGCAAGTATCTCGATTACACCGCCTTCGCCGGCCTGCGCGAGATGAAGGCGCTGATCGATGCCGAGGTCGCGCGCAAGGATCTGGCCGACAACCTCAAGCTCGGCCCCGGCGGCATCCGCGAGATCGAGTTCATCGTGCAGCTCACCCAGCTGATACGCGGCGGCCGCGAACCTTCGCTGCGCGTACGCGGGCTGCTGCCGGCGCTGACCGCCTGCGAGGCGCGCGGACACATTCCCGCCGCGCGCGCCCGCGCGCTGCGCGAGGCCTACGCCTGTCTGCGCCGGGTGGAAAACCGCGTGCAGATGCTGCGCGACGCGCAGACCCACGATATCCCCGAGGACGCGCTCAGCCGCGAGCGCATCGCGCGCGGCCTGGGCCATCCGGATTGGGCGGCGCTGGAGGCCGAGCTGGCGCGCCATCGCGCGGTGGTCAGCGAGGAATTCGCCGCCGTGCTGATGCCGCAGGGTGGTCGCGCGGCTCGCGTGCCGGTGGCCGATACCGCGCTGTGGCAGGCGGCCTGCGCGGGCACGCTCGCGGCGGCGGAACTGGAGGCGTCAGGCTTCGTGCCCGGCGACACGGTGGCCGATGCGCTGCTCAAGCTGCCGCAGGCGGCCAACGTGCGGGCCATGTCGCCCGGTTCGCGCGAACGGCTGGACCGGCTGATGCCGCAGGTACTGATCGCCGCGCGCCAGACCGCCGCGCCGGTGGCCTGCCTGCTGCACCTGTGCCAGCTGGTGCAGTCGGTGGCGCGCCGGTCTTCCTATCTTGCGTTGCTGGAAGAGCAGCCGGCGGCGCGCCGTCGGTTGGCGCGGCTGTTCGCCGATCGCGCCTTCCTGGCCGAGCGGGTGA
>JAGWMU010000044.1 GCA_028873095.1 Pseudomonadota bacterium
ATCAGTTCCACGATCGAGCCGATCTCCTGCGAGGATTCGCCCAGGCGCTTGATGCGCTTGGAGGTCTCCTGGATCTGGTCGCGGATCGAATCCATGCCGGAGATCGTCTCGCGCACGACTTCGGCGCCGTGCGAGGCGATTTTCACCGAGCGTTCCGCCACGTTGGCCGACTCGGCGGAATCCTTCGACACGATGTCCATCGAGTTCACGATCTGGTTGATCGCGGAGGTCGCCGAACTGATCTGGCGCGCCTGCTGTTCGGCCGCATCGGCCAGGTTCCGGGCGGTGGTCTGGGTTTCCTGCGCCGACGACGACACCTGCTCGGAGGTCTCGTTGATGGTGGTCACCAGCGATCGCAGCTCGTCGATGGCGTAGTTCACCGAGTCGGCGATCGCGCCGGTGATGTCCTCGGACACGGTGGTCTTGACCGTGAGATCGCCTTCGGCGAGCGATCCCATTTCGTCCAGCAGGCGCATGATCGCCTCCTGGTTGCGCTGGTTCAGCTCGGTACTGCTGGCAAAACGCTCGCGCTGGTCGCGCACCAGCGCAATCACCAGCAGCAGCGCGAAAGCCACGGCGCCGATGGCGCCAAGCAGCCCCCACCAGACATTCGGGAACAGCCGTCGCAAGGGCAGCTTGCCGATCTGGTCGGACAGGTCGTTGGCGCGCAACAACACCGTCTGCGAATCCAGCGAGGCCTGGTTGGCCGCATGCTTGACGTCGACAAAGTTGCCGGCGGCGGCGACCAGCTTGGCGATCGGGTCGCTCAGCTTGTCCCAACTGGTCGCCATGTCGCCGAGAATCTTGCGTGCATTGGGGTCGCCGATCGGTTTCACGCCGCTGTCGGGATTGCCTTCAAGCAGGCCCTTGAGCACGCCGCCGTACAGCGCCGTATCGCGCGACAGGCCATCGGCCGCCGACTGGGCGGTGTCGCCGCCCTGCAGAATTTCCTGCACGCGTCGGATGATGCGGTCGGCGGACAACATCTGGCGGGATGTTCCCAGCATCTGCTCCGGGCTGCCGTTGCGCTGCTGCAGGATGTTGACCACCTGCTCCATGCTCGAATTGAGCAGGGGCATCTGCTGCGACAGCGTGTTGGCGCGCTGTCCGGAATCGATGACCACCGCCTTGTTGGAAAGGATCTGGCTGATGTCGGCGTCGAGCTGCTTCCACGCGCCGTCGAGCGCGCTGACGGACCGGCCCGCCGGCGTGGCATTGTTGTCGCCGTAAGCCTGCATGCCGCTGACGGGATCGCCCTTGTTAAGGTGCTGCACCGCCGAATCGATGGAGTTGCGGGTACCCGCCAGTTCCTTGAAGGATTCGGCATTGCCTTCGGCCGACTCCAACGCGAATTTCGCCGTCTGCTGCGACAGCACCTGGATCTGCGTGGTCAGCGCGATCGCCTGGCGGTCCTCACCGTTCTTCTGGTTCAGCTGGAAGAAATCCAGTGCCGCAAAAGCTATCGCCACCAGCAACAGGACAATGAGAACGGTATAACCCCGTTCCCTGCCGACGCCGCCTGTAGTACTCATGTTCACCTCGTGTGTCTGCACCTTGGCCCGGGTCGCTTCATCGAAGCGGACATCGGTCGCTGGCTTGCCGCCCAAATTTTCCGGCCACTACGGGCGCCGGCCCTTCCGACAACTGGAATTTCGGCCAGAGGCTCAGGCCGCTGCCTGGCGAAAATCCGGTGCGCGCACCAGCCGGTTCATGCTGAAAATCGCCAGCCGCTGCTCGCCCACCCGGCTCTCGACAAAGCGGGCAAGCCTGGGATCGTCCTCGCTTTCGGCCTCGCGCCGCTGCTCTTCGTCCACGGTGCGCTGGCCGAAGACCTCGTCCACCATCAGCGCGATGTTGCCCCCGCCCTGGCGGACCACCAGCAGTCGGGTGCGCTCGGAATGCTGGGTGCGCTCGCCGAACAGGAACCGGGCGAAATCGACCACCGGCACAAGATTGCCTCGTATGTTGGCCACGCCGAGCAGCCACGGCAGGGTTCCCGGCACCGGAGTGAGTGCCGGCACCGCCAGCAACTCGTTGATCTCGTCGATGCCGCTGACCAGCAGGCGCGAGCCGACGCGAAAGCCGATCCCGCGCCACAACCCTGGCGCCTCCAGCCGGTCCTGCGCCTCGGAAGCGTTCGCCAGCGACAGCCGCTCGTAGTGGGCCAGGATCTCGAACGGCGTACGGTTGACCAACTGATTCATTTCGCGCCCGATACCAGTTCGTCGATACAGGCCAGCAGCTCCTTTTCGGCCACCGGCTTGGTGATGAACGCTCGGGCGCCCTGGCGCATGCCCCAGACCCGGTCGGTTTCCATCGACTTGGTGGTGATCATCACGATCGGAATCTCCGCCGTGCCCGGATCGCGTGACAGGATCCGGGTCGCCTGGAAACCGTTCATGCCAGGCATGATGACATCCATGATGACGAGATCGGGCAGATCGGCGCGCACGCGATCGATGCCTTCCTCGGCGGAGCCGACGGCACCGACCTGATGGCCGGCCCGCTCCAGCAACGTGGTGAATACGCGCACATCGGTCGGCGAGTCGTCAATGATGAGTATTTTGGCCACCGGTTTCCCCAGAGAATCAGCGTCAGCCGTTCGGCACGGTGCTGACATGACGATGAATGGCGCCAAGCAGCTCGTCGCGCGTGAACGGCTTGGTAAGGTACTGCTCGGCGCCCACGATGCGGCCACGCGCCTTGTCGAACAGGCCATCCTTCGAACTGAGCATGATCACCGGCGTGGCGCGGAACAACGGATTGTTCTTGATCAGCGCACAGGTCTGGTAGCCATCCAGCCGCGGCATCATGATGTCGACGAAGATGATCGCCGGCTTCTGGTCGGAGATCTTGGCCAGCGCCTCGAACCCGTCGACCGCGGTCGACACGACGCAACCTTCTTTCTTCAGCAAGGTTTCCGCCGTGCGACGGATCGTCTTCGAGTCATCGATCACCATGACTTTCAGACCCGTCAATCCGTTTTCACTGACGTTCAAATTCACTACTCCCCCTGCGACCCGCTCGGGTTCAGGATAGCGACCCACCAGGCATGCAACAGCCGTGCCGCCAGGTGTGCATGTTAAAATTCACGAAAACAAATCAATCGGAAAGTGTTCCGCGTCGGTGCATCCCTTGGTTTTGTTGTTTACTGCCTGCCCGCCGAGACTGTCAAGCAATATCATGGACGTTGCCTGTCGACCCGCCGCATCAGGTGCCCCATATTGGCACCATCCAGCGTCGCGCGTCAGCACCGATCATGCAGAGCCTGTCCGCGGACCACATGCGTCGAGGCGACCGTCCAAGCTGCCAAGATCCGCACCACGCGTCGGCCTGGCCGCATGGCCGGATCGCGTCCACACCCACTGACGGAGAACCCTGATGACCCTTTCGGTCGCCGTGCTGATGGATCCCATCGGCGCGATCAAGATGGCCAAGGACACCAGCTTCGCGATGTTGCTGGAAGCCCAGCGCCGCGGTCATGCGCTGCACTATTTCGAACAGGGCGACCTGGCACTGCGCGATGGCGTGCCATGGGCGCGGCTGGCGGCGCTCAGCGTGCGCGAGGACCCGCAGCACTGGTACACGCTGGGTCAGCCGCAATGGCGCGACCTGCGCGAACTCGACGTGGTGCTGATGCGCAAGGACCCGCCGGTCGACGCCCAGTTCATCTACGACAGCATGGTGCTGGAAGCGGCTCAGCGCGGCGGCGTCAGCGTGGTCAACGACCCGCGCTCGCTGCGCGACTGCAACGAAAAATTGTTCTCCCTGGCGTTTCCGCAATGCATCGTGCCGACCCTGGTCGCACGCGATGCCGGCGAGTTGCGCCGGTTCGCCGCCGAACACGGCGAGGTGGTGCTGAAGCCGCTGGACGGCATGGGCGGGCGCGGCATCTTCCGGGTCAAGGCCGGCGACAGCAACCTCAACTCGATGCTGGAAACCCTGCTCGGCGGCGGCGCCCATGGCGAGGGCCGGCAATTCACCGTGGCGCAGAAGTACATCCCCGAGATCACCGCCGGCGACAAGCGCATCCTGGTCGTCGACGGCGAACCGGTGCCGTACGCCCTGGCCCGCATCCCCCAGGGCGACGAGTTTCGCGGCAACCTCGCCGCCGGCGGCCGCGGCGAAGGCGTGCCGCTGTCCGATCGCGATCGCTGGATCGTGGCGCAGGTGGCGCCGGAACTGCGCCGCCGCGGCCTGCTGTTTGTCGGCCTCGACGTGATCGGCAGCTATCTGACCGAGATCAACATCACATCCCCGACCTGCGTCCGTGAACTGGACGCCCAGTTCGGCCTTACTATCGCTGGCGAGTTGTTCGACGTCATCGAACAGCACGTGACCGGAAAACGTCCCGCGTGAGCACCACCGCCATCGTCGCCGAGGCGCCTGACCCGATCGGCGCCACCCTGCTGTTCTCGTTGCTGCTCCACGGCGTGCTGTTGCTCGGCATCACGTTCCACTTCGCCCGGCCAAGGCCCAGCCTGCCGACGCTCGACGTGACCCTGGTCAACGTGGCCAACCGGGAAGCCCCGGACAAGGCGGATTTCCTGGCCCAGGCCAACAACCGCGGCGGCGGCCAGAGCGACCGCAGCGCGCGGCCGTCGCAGATGTTCTCCGGCGCGCTGCCGAGGCCCGACCCGGGCATTGCGCCGGAGCCGGTCGAGACCGCCACGCCGAAACCTCGCGAGGCGACGCCCACCCGCATGGTCACCACCAGCGGCGCCACCGATTTCAGCGTACGCAGCGATACCGCGCAGACGGCGGTCGACCCGCAGGACCAGCCGCCCACCGCCGCCGAACTGCGGCGCCAGCAGACAATCGCCCAACTGGCCGCCGAGCTGCGCCGGCAGACCGAGGCGCTGGCCAAGCGGCCCAGGAAGAAATTCATCTCGGCCAACACCAAGGAATACATCTACGCCAGCTACATGCGCAGCTGGTCGGACCGGGTGCAACGGATCGGCAACCTCAATTACCCGGAGCGGGCGCGGCGCCGCAAACTGTACGGCGACCTGCTGCTCACCGTGGGCCTGAACCGCGACGGCAGCATCAAGAGCATCACGATCATCCGGAGTTCCGGCCAGCCGCTGCTCGATACCGCCGCCGAGCGCATCGTGCGGCTGGCGGCGCCGTTCCCGCCATTGCCCGCGGACGCCAAGGTGGACGAGCTCTACATCACCCGCACCTGGGAATTCATGCCGGGCGACGTGCTGCGCAACAAATAGCGGCGCGGACCGCGGGAATCCGCGCGAGCGGCGCGTGCCGGGCTTACAATGCCCGCATGCACAGCATCGCGCCGAGCACCCTTACCGGGCATTTCCTGATTGCCATGCCCAGCCTGGCGGAGCCGCCGTTCTCCCGCGGCGTGGCCTTGCTGTGCCAGCACGACGAGAACGGCGCGGTCGGGCTGCTGGTGAACCAGCTGTCCGAGTACCGCCTCGGGGACGTGCTGGCGCAGATGAAGCTGGAGTGCGCGGACAGCGAGCTGGCCGACGCGCCGGTGCTGATCGGCGGCCCGGTGCAGCAGGAGCGCGGCTTCGTGCTGCACCGCGAACCCGGCGACTGGGAGTCCAGCTACCGGATCAACGCCGAATGGTCGGTCACCACGTCGCGCGACATCCTGGTGGCGATGGCCTGCGGCGAGGGTCCGCGCCAGGCCGTGATGGCTCTCGGTTTCGCCGGCTGGGATGCCGGCCAGCTGGAGCAGGAACTGCTGGCCAATGCCTGGCTCACCGCCGAAGCCTGCGGGCGCGTGGTGTTCGATACCCCGCTGGAAGAACGCTGGAGCGCCGCCGCCGGGCTGGTCGGGGTCGATCCGCGGCAGCTGTCCGGCTATGCCGGCCACGCATGAACTGCGCACTCGGCTTCGACGCGGGCAGTCGGCTGATCGGCGTCGCCGTCGGCAATTCATTCACCGCCAGCGGGCGGGCACTGACGACGGTGGCGATGCGTGACGGCGAACCGGACTGGAACCGGCTCGATGCCCTGCGCGGACAATGGCTGCCCGACACCCTGGTCGTGGGCCTGCCGCTGGCCCTCGACGGCACGGAGCAACCCGCCAGCCGCATCGCGCGCCGTTTCGCGGCCCAGCTGCAGCAGCGCTACGGCTTGCCGGTGGTCCTCGTCGACGAACGCCACAGCTCGCAGGAAGCCGCCCGGCGATTTGCCGCCGGCCGCGCCGCCGGGCTCAAGCGCCGCCGCGATGCCGCGGCGATCGATGCGGAAGCCGCAGCGGTGATCCTGGAACGCTGGCTGACCGAGACGGCAGCACCGCCACCAGCCCCTCTCGCCGGTTGAACGTCCGGCCCTCTTCCCCAAACAGAGCGTTGTCATGAGTCCTCGCCTGCGCCACCTCACCACCCTGGAGAACCTTCCGCGCGCCACCATCGAGCGCCTGCTCGACCGTGCCGAAACCCTGCGCGACGCCTGCGCGCACGGCACCCGCAAGCTCAACGTGCTGGCCGGGCGCACGGTGCTGAACCTGTTCTTCGAACCCTCCACCCGCACCCGCACCTCGTTCGAACTGGCCGCCCGCCGGCTCGGCGCGGACGTGATCAACTTCGACCTGGGCTTCTCCTCCACCAGCAAGGGCGAGGAGATGTACGACACGCTGCACACGCTCGAAGCGATGCATCTGGACGCGATCATCGTGCGCCACAAGCAGTCGGGCACGCCGGACGAGCTGGTGCGCCATGCGATGAGCGGCGTGTCGGTGATCAATGCCGGCGACGGCAACCGCGCGCACCCCACCCAGGGCCTGCTCGACGTGCTGACCATCCGCCAGCACCGGCCGGATTTCGAGAACCTCAGGGTCGTGATCTGCGGCGACATCAAGCATTCGCGCGTGGCGCGCTCGGACGTCCACGCGCTGAGCGCGCTCGGGGTGAAGGAAATCCGCCTGTGCGGGCCGGCCGGCCTGATGCCGGAGCCGGACGAATTCCCGCACGGCCTGCGTTTCGACGATTTCGACCAGGCGATCGCGGACGTCGATGCCGTCATCATGCTGCGCCTGCAAAAGGAACGCATGGACCGTATCGAGCTGCCGGACGAAGCGGCGTATTTCACCCGCTACGGACTGGACCAGCGCCGCCTGGCGCTGGCCGCCAGGGGTTGCCTGGTGATGCATCCGGGCCCGATCAACCGCGGCATCGAGATCGCCCCGGACGTCGCCGATGGCGCGCAGTCGCGCATCCTGGAACAGGTGGGCAACGGTGTTTTCGTGCGCATGGCCGTGCTCGACGAGGTGCTGGCCCGCTGAGTTGCCGTAGTGCTGGCGCGTCGCCCGGCGGCCCGCTCGCCGGTGCCGCCGCGCCGCCCCTGCCCGAACAGCGCCACGCCATGGCGCAACTGGCATAATGTGCGGCGTACCCTCCATCACTGCCAGGGATCACCATGCGACCAACAACGCGCGTTCTCGCGCTGGGCCTTGCAAGCATCATGCTCGCGGCCTGCGCGCACAAGGACAAGAATGCACCGCTGGCCTTCGTCCCGGCGGACACGCCGTACGTGGTGGCCAACCTGGACGTGCTGGACGACAAGACCCGCCAGGCCCTGCTGGCCCGGGCCGATACCCAGCTGCCTTCGCAAGTGGCCCAGCTCGATGCCATGGCCACGCAACTGGCCGGCAAGGATCCCGCCGGCGCAAGCGTGCTGCGCGCATTCAGCGCCGAATTCAAAGGCCGGACCATCGAGGCCTTTGCCCGGAACGCCGGCCTGGACCTCAAGGGCTATTCCGCGTTCTACGGCCTGGGCCTGGCGCCGGTGCTGCGGGTCGAGCTGAGCGATCCCAAAGCGTTCGGCGGCTTCGTCGGCCGACTGGAAGCCGCCTACGGCAAGAAACCCGATGTCGCCAGCATCGGCCCGCAAAGTTACAGCCGGTTCCCGTTCGTCGCATCGGGTACCCAGCTGATCCTGGCGACAGTCGGCAAGCAGGCCGTGATGGCGCTGTTGCCGGCCGATGCGCCACCCGCGATGCTGCGCCAGGCGCTTGGGCTGGACCGGCCCCGCGAAAGCCTGCAGGACGATGGCCGCCTGACCAAGCTGGCCAAGGCCAAGGGCTACCGGAAATGGCTGGTGGGCGACCTGGACCTGACCCGCGCGCTGCCGCTGGCGATGGGCGGCCAGGACCCGCTGCTCCAGGCCATCCTCAAGGCGCACGCCGAGGCCGAGTCGGCCCGGACCGGCGAGCCGGTCGCCAATCAGCTGCAGACTCCGCCCGCCTGCAGCGTCGAAGCCGGCCGCATCGCCGCCCGCGTGCCCGCGGTGAGCTTCGGCTACACGCAACTCGGTGCCCGGCACCAGGACGTGCGTTTCGACGTGGCGCTGGCCGACGACATCACCCAGGCTTTCGCCGGGCTCAAGGTGGCCTTGCCCGGACTGGGCGCCGCCGGGACGGCGCCGTTCGACCTGAGCATCGCGCTGCCGGTGGCGCAGTTGCGTTCGTTCTGGTCCGCCCAGGCCGACGCCGTGGCCGCCAAGCCATTCACCTGCCCGGCATTGGTCGGCCTCAACGAAGCCTTTGCCAGTCTCGGGCCGGCCATGCAGAAGGCGGCGATCCCGCCGTTCGGCGACATGCTCGGCCTGCGCATCGCGCTGGACACGTTCGCCGCCGGCGGCCCGAACGGCATACCGACCTTCACCGGGCGCCTGCTGATAGGCACCAACAATCCCGCCGGCCTGCTGGCGATGGGCCAGATGATGGTGCCGGCATTGGCCCAGCTGAAACCCGCCAGCAACGGCACGCCGCTGGCACTGCCGAAAAACATGAGCGCCACGTTTGGGCAGCCGGCGTGGATCGCCATGGGCGAAAAGGCGCTCGCGCTGGGCGTGGGCGCTGGCGAAGACGGCAAGCTCGGCGACACCCTGAAGGCGCCGGGCGGCGATGCCGGCCAGATGTCCCGCATGCACCTCAGCGGCGCCATGTACCTGAACTGGGTGCAGCTGATGGAACAGAAGCTCGACAGCCTCGCCACCGCCATGGCAGCCACCGGCAAGGGCGCCGGGCCGGCGGCCGACGGCGGTCATGCCGATGAAGCGGCGCAGCAAGCGGCCGACCTGGCACGTTCCAGGGCGCAATTCGCCGCCATGAAGGCCCAGGCCGAGCGCGTCGACAGCATCGATGCCGAAATGCACATCGACCGCGACGGCATGGTGGTCACCAGCCAGACCGCATTGAAATAGCGTTCTGCCCGGGCCGCCACGCCTGGGAAACACCTGAACAAGCCGCCATCCCGGCGAAAGCCGGGATGGCGGGCAGAGGCCTCTTCAGCGATTGAGCATGCTGTTGCCGCCGCCGAAGTTGCGCGAATCACTGGTCTCCTCGACCTCCACGCCCTCGAGCCCCTGCGACAGGGTGTGGGCGTCGCCGCCTTGCGCCAGCTTGATGGCCAGGCGCACCTCGTTGGCGCTGTCGGCGTGACGCAGCGCGTCCTCGTAGGAGATCTCGCCGGCGTGGTACAGCTCGACCAGGCTCTGATCGAAGGTCTTCATGCCGAGCAAGGTGGATTCCTTCATCACTTCCTTGAGCTTGTGGATCTCGCCCTGGCGGATGTAGTCCTGCACCAGCGGCGTCCCCAGCAGCACCTCCACCGCCACCCGGCGAGCCTTGCCGTCGGGGGTGGGGATCAGCATCTGCGCGATGATGCCCTTCAGATTCAGCGACAGGTCCATCAGCAACTGCTCGCGGCGATCCTCGGTGAAGAAGTGCAGGATGCGGTCCATCGCCTGGTTGGCGTTGTTCGCGTGCAGCGTGCAAAGCACCAGATGGCCGGTTTCGGCGAAGGCGATCGCGTGGTCCATGCCCTCGCGGGTACGCACCTCGCCGATCATGATCACGTCGGGCGCCTGGCGCAGCGTGTTCTTCAGCGCGTTGTCCCAGCTGTCGGTGTCGATGCCGATCTCGCGCTGGGTGACGATGCAGCCCTCGTGCTTGTGCACGTACTCGATCGGATCCTCGATCGTGATGATGTGGCCGGTCGAATTCTGGTTGCGGTAGCCGATCATCGCCGCCAGCGAGGTCGATTTGCCCGAACCGGTGGCGCCGACGAACACGATGATGCCGCGCTTGGTCATCGCCAGCTGCTTGAGCACCGGCGGCAGGTTCAGCTCCTCGACGGTCGGGATCTTCGACTCGATCCGGCGCAGCACCATGCCCACGCAATTGCGCTGGTAGAAGCACGACACGCGGAAGCGGCCCACGCCCTGCGCGGAAATCGCGAACTGGCACTCGTGGGTTTTCTCGAACTCCTCGCGCTGCGAGGGCGTCATCACGTTGAGCACCATGTCGCGCGACTGCTGCACGCTGAGCGGGCTCTGGGTGATCGGCACGATGCGGCCCTGCACCTTCATCGAAGGCGCCACGCCCGCGGTGATGAACAGGTCCGATGCCTTCTTGTGCACCATCAGTTTAAGGAACGAGGTGAAATCGAATTCGCTCATGGGGTGGCTCCTCCCGCAACGGGCAACGGGAAACGGGAAACGGGAAACGGGTGGCGCGGGGAACGGTCGGGGCGCACGCCCCGGCCAAGCTTCAAGCCGGCGCCGTGGACGTCAGCCCGCCGCGCACCGGGCGTTCCCCGTCCCCGATTCCGCGTTCCCCGCCTCACTTGAAAGCGTCCTTGTTCTTGGCATAGGCGAACGCCTGCTCGCGGGTCACCACGCCTCGCTTGACCAGATCCTGCAGGCATTGATCCAGCGTCTGCATGCCGAACTGCTGGCCGGTCTGGATCGACGAATACATCTGCGCCACCTTGTCCTCGCGGATCAGGTTGCGGATCGCCGGGATGCCGACCATGATCTCGTGCGCCGCGATGCGCCCGCCGCCGACCTTCTTCAGCAGCGACTGCGAAACCACCGCGCGCAGCGACTCGGACAGCATCGAGCGCACCATCGGCTTCTCGCCGGCGGGGAACACGTCGATGATGCGGTCGATGGTCTTGGCCGCCGAGCTGGTATGCACGGTGGCGAACACCAGGTGGCCGGTTTCCGCCGCGGTCAGCGCCAGCCGGATGGTTTCCAGGTCGCGCAGCTCGCCGACCAGGATGTAGTCCGGATCCTCGCGCAACGCCGAACGCAGCGCCTCGTTGAAGCCCAGCGTGTCGCGATGGACCTCGCGCTGGTTGACCAGGCACTTCTGCGAGGTGTGCACGAACTCGATCGGGTCCTCGATCGTGAGCATGTGCCCGTATTCGGTCTTGTTGATGTGGTCGACCATCGCCGCCAGCGTGGTCGACTTGCCCGAGCCGGTCGGCCCGGTGACCAGGATCAGTCCCTGCGGCTGCTCGATCAGCTCCTTGAAGATGCGCGGGCAGCCCAGGTCCTCCAGCGTCAGCACCTCGGACGGAATCGTGCGGAACACCGCGCCGGCGCCGCGGTTCTGGTTGAACACGTTGACGCGGAAACGCGCCAGCCCGGGGATCTCGAACGAGAAATCGGTTTCGTAGAACTCCTCGTAGTCGCGCCGCTGCTTGTCCGACATGATGTCGTAGATCAGCGAGTGCACCTGCTTGTGCTCCAGCGCCGGGATGTTGATGCGGCGCACGTCGCCGTCCACGCGGATCATCGGCGGCAGCCCGGCGGACAAGTGCAGGTCCGAGGCCTTGTTCTTCACCGAGAAGGCAAGCAGTTCAGCAATGTCCATCTGTCGTTCCCCTCAACTGATCGCAACGGCGGCGAAAAGTCCGGATTGCGTGGATTGGATGCCGTGTCGCGGAGTGGACGAAGTTCGCACCGGTGACCACTGCAGCGCATCGCGCCACCGAGCCTCCGGGCGAATCCCCCGAATCCCTTGCAGGCGCGTCGATACTACTCGCGCAGCAGGCCGTGCGGCCAGTATCCCCCGGCGCCTGCGCGCAATACTGTCGACCGCATCCGCAACGATCCCGGCAAAAGCCGCGGACTGGCCTTTGCCGGGCACGCGGACAGTGCGCGACCGGCCGCATTCATTCACCCCGCCTGCGTCACTGTCGCGCCGGCTCCGGTAAGGTAGTGGCCCGGACAACTGACTGATCGAGGGACTCACCGGCATGACACGCATCACTTTTGTCGGCGGCGGCAACATGGCACGCAGCCTGATCGGCGGCCTGCTGAAAACCGGCATGGCCGCTTCCAGCATCAGCGTGGCCGAACCGCTGGCCGAGGCGCGTCAATCGCTCGGCCGCGAATTCGCCGTCGCCTGCTACGCGGAAAACCGGCCCGCCGCGGCCGAAGCCGAGGTCATCGTGCTGGCGGTCAAGCCGCAGATCATGCCGGCGATCGGCAACGAACTGCGCGATTCCCTGCAACGCAACCGCCCGCTGCTGATCTCGATCGCCGCCGGCGTGCGCCTGGATCAGCTGGCGCGCTGGTTCGGCAGCGGCCTGCCGATCGTGCGCTGCATGCCGAACACCCCGGCCCTGATCGGCGCCGGCGCCACCGGCCTGTGCGCGAACGGACGCGTCAGCCCGGCGCAGAAGGCGCAGGCGCAGCATATCCTCGATGCCGCCGGAATCACCCGCTGGGTCGACGACGAGGCGCTGATGGACACGGTCACCGCGATCTCCGGTTCCGGCCCGGCGTATTTCTTCGCCCTCGTCGAGGCGCTGGAAGAGGCCGCGGTGGCCCAGGGGCTGCCGCGCGAGACCGCCCGCGCGCTGGCGTCGCAAACCTGCCTCGGCGCCGGCCGCATGCTGGTGGAAGGCGGCGAGGACCCCGCCGTGCTGCGCCAGCGCGTCACCTCGCCGAACGGCACCACCCAGGCGGCGCTGGAAAGTTTCGCCGCCGATCGCCTGGGGCATGTCGTCGCCCGTGCCGTGGCCGCCGCCACCGGGCGCGGCGTGGCACTCGCCGCCGAACTGGACAAGGGAGCGCACGCGTGAGCTACCTGCTGAACGCCTTCTCGTTCCTGCTCGGACTCGCCTTCGATGCGGCGATCACCCTGCTGGTCGCGCGGCTGCTGGCCGAGGCCTGCCGGGCGGACTTCCACAATCCGCTGAGCCAGTTCATCTACCGCTACACCAATCCGGTGCTGGCGCCGATGCGGCGGGCGGTACCGAACTGGCGCCGGATCAACCTGGCCGCGCTGCTGCTGGCGTGGCTGCTGATGCTGCTCAAGCGCCTGCTGCTGTTTGCGCTGCTCGGCGTGATGCCGCATTTCGCCGGGCTGCTGGTGCTGGCGCTGGCCGAGCTGCTCGACTTCGTGCTGGTGCTGTACCTGGTGCTGATCTTCGGCTGGTCGCTGCTGAGCATGTTCGCGGTGGACCAGCGCCAGCCGCTGCTGCGGCTGGCCGGCGCCATCGTCGAACCGCTGCTGCGCCCGCTGCACGGCAAGCTGGTCGCCGGCAATCTCGATTTCGCGCCGATGGCGGTGATGATCGGCCTGCTGCTGGCACGCATGCTGGTCGCCGCGCCGCTGCTGGATCTGGGTGCGCGGTTGGCCGTCGGCGGCTGAGTTTTCCCTTGGGGGCGGCGGCTTTGACTGCTGCTTTTTTGAAGAAGAGCTTTCGGGCGCCGCAGGCGCCCGAAAGCTCTTCGCCTTGAGCCAGACAAAGCCAAGCAAAAGCTATCGCGCACAAGGTGCGCTCCTACGACAGCCAGGAAACCGGAAAGCTCAGCGCAGCGCCCACGCCGCGATGATCCGATGGATCGCATCCAGCCCGTCGAACAGCGCCGCCGGGCCCGGCTGCAGGATGATCGGCGACTTGATCTCGTGCAGGTCGCCGTGGCGCACGGCGGGGATGGTGTCCCAGCCCGGCCGCGCCGCGACTTTCTCCGGACGAAAACGCTTGCCGCACCACGAACCGAGGATGATGTCCGGCGCGCGGCGCACCACCTCGTCGCCGTCCGGCAGGATGCGCTGCCTGGCCAGCGGCTCGCGGGCGAGTTCGGGAAAGCAGTCGTCGCCGCCCGCGATCGCGACGATTTCCGCCACCCAGCGGATGCCGGTGATGATCGGCTCGTCCCATTCCTCGAAATACACTTTCGGGCGCCGCGGCAAGGCGGCAGCGGCGGCGCGGACCGCGGCGATGTGCCGCTCGGCGCGCTGCGCATGGCGCTCGGCTTTCTCGTGCGCGCCGACCATCGCGCCGAGCCGGCGGATGTAGGCGAGGATGCCGTCCACGCTGCGGTGATTGCTGATCCACACCTCCACGCCGGCCTTGATCAGCTCGCGCGCGATGTCGGCCTGGATGTCGGAGAAGCCGATCGCCAGGTCCGGCTCGAGTTTCAGGATCTCGCCGATCTTCGCGCTGGTGAAGGCGGAAACCTTCGGCTTCTCCCGGCGCGCGCGCGGCGGGCGCACGGTGAAGCCGGAGATGCCGACGATGCGATGGTCCTCGCCCAGCGCGTACAGCACCTCGGTCGGTTCCTCGGTGAGGCACACGATGCGCCGGGGGTACGCATCGCCCATTCAGGGATAAAGCAGGCGGCTGGTCCAGGTGGTCTGGCCGTGGCGGCTCCAGCGCACGCGCTCGTGCAGCCGGAACTCGGCGCCGTACCAGAACTCGACCGTGTCCGGCACCACCAGGTAGCCGCCCCAGTGCGGCGGCCGGGTCACCTCGCGCCCTTCGAATTGCTGCTCGAAGCGCGCCACCCGCTGCTCGAACGTGTCGCGGTCGGGCAAGGTCTGCGACTGCAGCGAGGCCCATGCGCCGATCTGGCTCAGGCGCGGACGGCTGGCGAAGTAGGCATCCGATTCCTCGCCCGGCAGCCTGCGCGCAGTGCCTTCCACGCGGACCTGGACGCCGTGGCGCACCTTTTCCCAGAAGAAGCACAACGCGACTTGCGGATGCGCCTCCAGCTGGCTGCCCTTGTCGCTTTCGTAGTTGGTGAAGAAACGGAAGCCGCTTTCATCGACGCTCTTCAGCAGCACGATGCGCGAAGCCACGCGGCCGGCGCCGTCGACGGTGGCCAGGTTCATGGCCGTCGGTTCCGTGCCGCCGCTGGACTTCGCTTCGTCCATCAGCTGCCGGAAGGTACCCAGGATCTCGGTTTTGAGCATGGCGCTTGAAACTTTCCTTTTGCACAGGGGCCAATCCGCGCCATCATGGTACGGATGAATACTGCCAATGATAGTGCAATGCCCCACGCACCCTGTAACGCCACCGCGAATCCGCCAGCCGCAGGCCCGAGGGCGGATCGCCGATGAAGCCTCCCGCCAACCCGGCCAACGCAGCCCTTGCCGGCCAGCTGCTCGACCATTATGCCGAGCGCATCGCCCGCTCGCGCCGGCCGTACGTGCTGGGCCTGTCCGGTTTGCAGGGCAGCGGCAAGAGCACCCTGGCGCAGGTGATGAAGGCCCAGGCCGAGGCGCGCGGCTGGGTCACCGAGGTGCTTTCGCTGGACGACTTCTATTACGCCCGCAGCGAACGCGAGGTGCTGGCGCAGCAGGTGCATCCGCTGCTGCGCACGCGGGGCGTGCCGGGCACCCACGAGATCGAACTGCTGCTCTCGGTGCTGGCCGCCCTGCCGCAGGCGTCGTCCCGGCTGCCGGTGACGCATCCGCGTTTCGACAAGGGGCGCGACACGCGCATGCCGCCGTCGCGCTGGCCGCGCATCACGCAGCCGCCGAAGCTGGTGATCGTGGAGGGCTGGGCGCTGGGCATCCGCCCGCAGCTGCAGGCCGCGCTCGCCGCCCCGGTGAACGTGCTGGAACGCACGGAAGACCCCGACGGCAGCTGGCGCCACTGGGTCAACAAGCAGCTGCGCGGCTATCAGCCGCTGTGGCGCAAGTTCGATGCGCTGATCGTGCTGCAGGCGCCGGGCTGGGACATCGTGCGCCAATGGCGCGGCGAACAGGAACAGCTCCTGCTGGCGCGCCGCGCGCCGCTGGCGATGGACGCGGCGGCGATGAAACGCTTCCTGGCGCACTTCGAACGCCTGAGCCGGCACGCCCTGGCCACGCTGCCGGCACTGGCCGACAGCTGCGTGGAATACGACACCGCACGCAACGTGATCGGGCTGCGGCACGACTGAGCACGCCGCATCCGCCCGCCAGGCACCCCGAATACGCCGACGCGTAGCGCACCCGGTGCGCGAATGGGGGACTACTTCAGATCGCGCGATTCCAGCAACGCGGCATAACCGTCGCGCGCATCGGGCCAGCGCGGCACGAAACCGCTGGCCCGCAGCCGCGCGTTGCTGAGCCGCTTGCTGCCGACGCCGGCGGGTGGCGGTCCGGCGGCGGGCGGCGGTACGCCGAGCAAGCCGGCCAGGTGGTCGTACAGCACGTCCAGCGGCAGCGGCGTGCCGTCCGCACCGAGGTACAGCGGCAACGGCCCGGGCAGATCCAGCAGGTGCGCGATCGCCCCTGCCGCATCGTCGACATGGATGCGATTGGCCCAGTGCGGCAGCGTGCGCGGCACCCGCGCCTGGCCGGCGCGCAGCCGCTCGACCAACGGCAACCGGCCCGGTCCGTAGAGCCCGGCCAGGCGCAGCACGATCGAAGGTATCGGCTGCGCGTCCAGCGCCTGCTCGGCCTCCAGCAGCAGCTCGCCGTTGAATCCGGGTGGCGCCGGCGGCGTCCGTTCGTCCACCCAGCCGCCGCCCTGTTCGCCGTACACCGCGCTGGAGGAAACCAGCAGCACGCGCCGCAGCGAGGCGTCGCCGAGGGCGTCCAGCAGATGGCGCAGCCCGTCGACGAACGTGGCCCGGTATGCGGACGCGTCGCGCCGGTCCGGCGTCGGCAGATACACCAGCCGGGTGATGCCGGCGGGCAGTTCGCGCAGGCTTTCCGGCCGGGTCAGGTCGCCGCGCAGCCAGCGGATGCCGCCGTCGTCCGGCGCCGGTGGATGCCGGCGCAGTGCCCATACCTCGTCGCCGCGCGCCAACAGGCGCTGCGCCACGCGCCGGCCCAGATCGCCACAACCGGCCAGCAATGTCCGCTCGTTCATCACCGTCTCCGGACTTGCGCTGCCAGCCTGCTAGCATTTGCGCATGAACCCGTCGTGCAACCTTTTCCTGATCGGCCCGACCGGCGCCGGCAAGACCTCGATCGGACGCCGGCTCGCCGTGCATTATGGACTGCCGTTCGTCGATCTCGACCAGGAGATCGAAAACCATTGCGGCGTGGACGTGAACACGGTGTTCGAGATCGAGGGCGAGGCCGGCTTTCGCCAGCGCGAAAGCGCCCTGCTGGACGAATGCAGCCGGCGCCGCGGCGTGGTGCTGGCCACCGGCGCCGGCGCCGTGCTCGATCCGCGCAATCGCCAGTGGCTGGCCGAGCGCGGCTTCGTGGTGTGGCTGCAGACCAGCATCGCGCAGCAGCTGGAACGGCTCGAACGCTGCACCCAGCGCCCGCTGCTGGCCGGGGTGGACCGCCACGAACGGCTGCAGGCGATGGCGCAGGTCCGCGCGCCGCTGTACCGCGACACCGCCGATCTCGACGTGCCCGGCGAACACGGCAGCGTCGCCGCCGCCGGCGAACGCTGCATCGCCCTGATCGACCGGCACTGGCAGCGCCGACCCTTCGCAGAACCCCGGCACAACGCATGAACATTCCGCCCCCCCAGACCATCACCGTCGCCCTCGGCCAGCGCAGCTACCCGGTCTGGATCGGCGCCGGCCTGCTCGGCGATCACGCCCGCTGGCGCGCCGCGCTGCGCGGCCGGCATGCGCTGGTGATCAGCAACACCACGGTGGCGCCGCTGTACCTGGAGCGCGTGGCGCAGGGGCTGCACGGGCTGCGCTGGTCGTCGTTCCTGCTGGACGACGGCGAGGCGCACAAGAGCTTCGCCAATGTCGGCCGCGCGCTGGAGGCGCTGGCCGCCCTCGGCGCCACCCGCGACGCCTGCGTGATCGCACTGGGCGGCGGCGTGGTGGGCGACCTGGCCGGCTTCAGTGCGGCGTGCTGGATGCGCGGCATCGACTTCATCCAGATCCCCACCACCTTGCTGGCGATGGTCGACTCCTCGGTCGGCGGCAAGACCGGCGTCAACCTGCCCGCCGGCAAGAACCTCGCCGGCGCGTTCCACCAGCCGCGCGCGGTGGTGGCCGACATCGACACCCTGGCCACCCTGCCCGAGCGCGAATACCGCGCCGGCCTGGCCGAGGTGATCAAGGGCGCGGCGATCGGCGACGAGCCGTTCTTCGCCTGGCTGGAACGGAACGCCGCCGCGCTGGCCGCGCGCGATCCGGCCGCCGTGCCGGAGGCGATCGCGCGCAAGGTGCGCTACAAGGCCGGCGTGGTCGCGCGCGACGAGACCGAGCAGGGCGAGCGCGCCCTGCTCAACCTCGGCCACACCTTCGGCCACGCGCTGGAAACCGCCGGCCGCTACACCGCGCTGCTGCACGGCGAAGGCGTGGCGATCGGCATGCGGCTGGCCGCGCGGCTGTCCGAGCGGCTCGGCATGAGCGGCCCCGCCGACACCGAACGACTGCAACGCCTGCTCGAAAACCTCGGCCTGCCGGTCGCGATCCCGCCCGGCATGGACGCCGCGGAACTGCTGGCACTGATGCGGCTGGACAAGAAGAACAGCGCCGGCGAGCTGCGGCTGATCCTGTGGCGCGGCATCGGTCGCGCGGAAATCGTCGGCGGAGTGAGCGAAACCGACGTCCTCGCCGTGCTGCAAGGCCCGTAGGAGCGCACCCTGTGCGCGAAAGGCCCTCGACCCATCCGTAGGAGCGCACCCTGTGCGCGAAAGCTCTCGACCCATCCGTAGGAGCGCACCCTGTGCGCGAAAGGCCCTCGACCCATCCGTAGGAGCGCA
>JAGWMU010000045.1 GCA_028873095.1 Pseudomonadota bacterium
CGCTGGCAGCGCGAGGCGCAGGCGGTCACCATCACCCGCGACGACTGGGGCATCGCCCACGTCCACGGCCGGACCGACGCCGATGCGGTGTTCGGCATGGCCTATGCGCAGGCCGAGGACGACTTCAACCGGGTCGAGACCAACTACCTGGTCGCGCTGGGCCGGCTGGCCGAGGCGCGCGATGCCGGCGACCGCGCGCTGTGGCAGGACCTGCGCCAGCGCCTGTTCATCGACCCGGTCGCGCTGCAGCGACTCTACGCGCAAAGCCCCGGCTGGCTGCGCGCGCTGATGGACAGCTGGGCCGACGGGCTCAACTACTACCTGGCCACCCACCCCGACGTGCACCCGCGCGTGATCACCCACTTCGAGCCGTGGATGGCGCTGTCCTTCACCGAAGGCAGCATCGGCGGCGACATCGAGCGCGTCTCGCTGACCAAGCTGCAGGCGTTCTACGACCACAGCGGCGACCGTCCGCTGGCGCAACTGGCCGAACCGGCCAGCTGGGCCGAGCCGACCGGCTCCAACGGCATCGCCATCGCGCCGAAGCTCACCGTCGACGGCCATGCGCTGCTGCTGATCAACCCGCACACCTCGTTCTTCTTCCGCTCCGAGCTGCAGATGTCCAGCGACCAGGGACTGGACGCCTACGGCGCGGTGACCTGGGGCCAGTTCTTCGTCTACCAGGGCTTCAACCGGCACGTCGGCTGGATGCACACCTCCACCGGGGTGGACGCGGTGGACCAGTTCGCCGAGACCATCGTGCATCGGAACGGCAAGCTGTTCTACCGCTACGGCAAGGCGTTGCGCGCGGTCGACTCGCGGCGGATCACCCTGTCCTATCGAACCGCCGACGGCGCGCTGGCGCAGCGCACGTTCACCGCGTACTTCACCCACCACGGCCCGATCGTGCGCGCCGCCCACGGCAAGTGGATCGCCGAGGCGCTGATGAACAAGCCGATCCCGGCGCTGGAGCAGAGCTGGCTGCGCACCAAGACCCGCGACTACGCCAGCTACATGAAGGTGGCCGAACTGAAGGCCAACTCGTCCAACAACACCGTGTTCGCCGACGACAAGGGCGAGATCGCGTTCCTGATGCCGCAGTTCGTGCCCAGGCGCGACAACCGCTTCGACTACACCCGGCCGGTCGACGGCAGCGACCCGGCCACCGACTGGCACGGGCTGACTCCGCTGAAGGATCTGCCGCAGGTGGTCGATCCGCCCAACGGCTGGGTCTTCAACACCAACGACTGGCCGTATTCGGCCGCCGGCCCGTACAGCCCGAAGCGCGCCGACTATCCGCGCTACATGGACACCTTCGGCGAGAATCCGCGCGGCCTGCACGCCACCCGCCTGCTCACCGGCGCGAAGGATTTCACCCTGCCCTCGCTGATCACCGCCGCCTTCGATTCGTACCTGCCGGCGTTCGCGCGGCAGATCCCGATCCTGGTCGCCGACTACGACGCGCTGCCCGCCGACGATCCGCTGCGGCCGAAGCTGGCCGGGCAGATCGCCATGCTGCGCCACTGGGACTACCGCTGGGGCATCGCCTCGATGCCGACCTCGCTGGCGGTGTTCTGGGGCGACACGCTGTGGGACGAGGCGAGCAAGGCCGACACCGCCGAGGGCCTGTCGATCTACGACTACATGGCCGGCAAGGCCGGCCCGAAGGCGCGCCTCGATGCCCTGCTGCAGGCATCGGACCGCCTGCGCAAGGACTTCGGCAGCTGGGGCGTGCCCTGGGGCGAGATCAACCGCTTCCAGCGCCTCAACGGCGCCATCGTGCAGCACTTCGACGACAGCAAGCCGAGCATCCCGGTGCCGTTCACCTCCTCGCGCTGGGGCTCGCTGGCCTCGTTCGGCGCGCACCGCTGGCCCGGTACCAGGCGCTATTACGGCACCAGCGGCAACAGCTTCGTCGCGGTGGTCGAGTTCGGTCCGAAAGTGCGCGCCCGCGCGATCACCGCCGGCGGCGAAAGCGGCCATCCCGGCTCGAAGCACTTCGACGACGAGGCCGAGCGCTACACCACCGGCAACCTGCGCGAGGTGTACTTCTGGCCGGAGCAGCTGAAAGGGCACACCGAGCGGGTCTACCACCCGGGCGGAAAGGCATTGGCCACGCCCGATTGAAGCCGTCCGCCAGCGCGCCCGGAAATCGGCCCCTCAACGCCCGCCGCCCGATCCGGGCGCCATGCCGGTACGGCGGGACGGCCGCCGCAGCGGCTACCGACCCCAGCGGGGGATTTCCAGACCGCGCTGCACCGCCGGGCGGGCCAGCGCGCGATCGAGCCAGGCGGCGACGTTCGTGAAGCTGTCGTACACCACCAGCTCGCGCGCCTCGTAGAACGTGATCAGGTTGTTCACCCAGCCGACGGTGGCGATGTCGGCGATCGTGTAGTCCTCGCCCATCAGCCAGGCGCAACCGTCGAGCTGGGCGTCGAGCACGCCCAGCAGGCGCTTGGTTTCGGCCACGTAGCGATCGAGCGGCCGCTTGTCGGCGATCTCCCTGCCGGCGAACTTGTTGAAGTAGCCGAGCTGGCCGAACATCGGCCCGATCGATGCCATCTGGAAGAACAGCCACTGGATGGTCTCCCAGCGCCGGGCCGGATCGGCCGGGATGAACTTGCCCGTCTTGTCCGCCAGGTAAAGCAGGATCGCACCGGATTCGAACAACCCCAGCGGCTCGCCGCCGGGGCCGGCGGGATCGATGATGGCGGGAATCTTGCCGTTGGGGTTCAGCGACAGGAACTCCGGCAAGTGGCTCTCATCGTTCATGATGTCGACCAGGTGCGGCTCGTAGGGCAGCCCGGTCTCCTCCAGCATGATCGATGCCTTCACGCCATTGGGCGTGTTGAGCGAATAGAGCTGGATGCGGTCGGGATGCTCGGCCGGCCAGCGCGCGGTGATCGGGAAGACGGACAGATCGGACATGCGCGGCTCCTGTGTCGTGCAGCGGATGGTTGCGGCCGGCTGCAAACGGCGTGCATCGAAAACGGGGGACGGGTGCTGACCGGGTATCGTACGGTCGCTCATCGTCGGCCGCCCTCGATCCCCGGCCGGAACGCCAGCCGGTTCACCGCCAGGCCGGCACCATGAAATGCAGCGGCGAGCCGGTCCCCAAGTATTGCGCACAGTACGCCCTCGGGATCGCGAGCGTGCCGGCTGCAGCCAATCCACCGCGCCGGGACGGCCTTGGCCCGCGTCGCCACGGCCATGCCCGGTGCCGGCGCCCCGGCCACGGGCGGGTGGTCGCGGCATCCGCTAAGCTCGCCGGAAACGGACCAGGGGAGTCGAACATGCTGTTTTCGCGCCGGGTGTTTTTGATTGCCGCCATCTATGGCCTGGTAGCCCTGCTGCCGATGTATTTCCAGGAATCGATGGTGGCGCAGCTGCAGCCGCCGGCGATCACCCATGCGGAGTTTTACTACGGCTTCATCGGCGTCGCGCTGGCCTGGCAGCTGGGATTTGCGCTGCTGGCCCACGATCCGCTGCGCTACCGGCCGATGATGATCCCCGCCACGCTGGAAAAGCTCAGCTTCGGTACCGCCATGCTGGTGCTGTACCTGCAGCACCGCCTGTCGTTGCTGATGCTCGCCGGCGGCGGCATGGACCTGCTGTTTGCCGCGCTGTTCGTGCTGGCGTGGTGGCGTACCCGCCACATGCCGATGCCGGTGCGCTGAACGGGCCCGGCGGATCCGGAGCGATGTGGCCGGGCGGAAGCGCGAAGCCGCTGCCGCACGATTAGCCGCCGGCCAGTCTGCCCCGCGATCCGGGCGCGTCACGGCTCCGCCGCCCCCGACGCCGCCCGGCCCAGCGACCAGAAGCCGATGCCGCGACGAAGGCGATAGCCGAGCTGTTCGTACAACCGGCTCGCGCGCCGGTTCTGCGGGCTCACGTGCAGGAACGGCAGGCGGCCGCGCGCGAGATTGTCGTTCGACAGCTGCGCCACCAGCCGGCGGGCATAGCCGCGGCCGAGAAAGTCCGGATGCGTGCAGACCGCGCTGATCTCCTGGCAGGCGTCCATGCCCAGGCGCTCGCCGATCATCGCCGCCAGCCGGCCGTCCTGGTAGATCCCGAAATAGCGGCCCAGCTCCATCGCGCGCGGACGGAAATAATGCGGATACACCAGCGCCGTCAGCGCCAGCACGTCCGCGCGATGCCGTTCCGACAATTCAATGACCGGCGGCCCGTCGACCGGCGGGATCGCCGCCGGGCAGATCATCTGCGCCAGTTCGCCATGCGCCTCCAGCGCCCAGCCGTCCGGCAGCCTCGGCGCCACTCCGAGCAGGTACACGGTTTCGCCCGGATCCAGCAGCGCCGCGATCGCTCCGGCCACGTCCGCCTGCGCGTTCGCCACGCCCAGGAAAGGCGCGTACGGCGCCGGGTAGCGCGCGGCATCGCCGGCGCACTGCGCCAGCGCGCGGTGCCGGCTGCGCAAGGAAGACCAGAATGGATTGTCGAGTTCCGCGGAGATCATTTCGCCATCCTGTCGGGCGTGTCGCGGACGCGGCGGGTCGCCACGGCGGGCACCGGCCGGGCACGCCGCGCGAGCGGTCGCCCCCGATGCACCGGTCTGCCGCTCACCATCGTCACGCCCGGGCGGTGATCAGGAATACCGGGTAGTGCCTCACCCGCCCGTCGGCGGCGGTCTTGGACACCGTGTGCGCGGTACGCGCGCCCGTCGCGGCGAAGCCGGCCGCGCGCAGCGCGCCCTGCAGGGCGTTGCGATCGAAACCGTGATGCATCACGCCGGGCGTGCCCTCGCCATGGAAACTGCCGTCCTCGCTGTCCAGATCCACCAGCGCCAGCCAGCCGCCCGGCGCGAGCATGCCGTGGAACGTGCGCAGCAGCGCCGCGACGTCCGGGATGTGGTGCATCGTCATGCTGCTGAAGATCAGATCGAAGCGTTCCGCCGGCGGCGGCTCGCTGGTGAGGTCGAGCACCCGGGTCTGCAGTCGATCGAGCCCGGCCGCGCGCGCCTTCCCGGCCAGCACCGACAGCATGCCCGGCGAAACGTCGCAGGCCAGCAAGCGCCCCAGCCGCGGCGCCAGCGCGGCGCCCACCAGGCCGGTGCCGCAACCGTATTCCAGCGCATGCCAGTGCGCCTGCAGCGGCAGCGTCTCGGCGATCGCGGCGGCCACGCCGGCCGCCAGCTCGCGTCGCCGCGGACTCTCGTCCCACCCGGCGGCGATGTCGTCGAAACGCTGGCGGTTCTGCTGCTGGACGGATGTCGGCATTCGGGTATTCCTGCGCGGTGGCCTGCCCGATATTGGATACCGGCGCGACGAATTCAAGCTTCGCCGCCGGCCGCCCGGCGCATGCCGCGCAAGGCGGACGCACGCATGACGTTGCGCATCGCCGCGCCGCATGCTCCGGCACGATCGCGGAGAACGGATTCCAGCCCGCCTGTCGCCGCCCCCTTGCCGGTGCTACAAGATGCGCAGGGGAATCCGCAAAAGGGGAAAGATCATGTCGATGCCGAATCTTCCGCGCCGCCTGATGGTATTGCTCGGCGGCGTGCTGCTGGCCTGCGCCACGGGCGCTACCGCCAGCGAAACCGTCAACCGGCCGGCCGGTCACGCCTGGCTGCTCAAGGCCGACCGCGTCTTCGACGCGCGCAGCGAGCAGACGCACCAGGGCTGGGTGCTGCTGGTCCAGGGCGGCCGTATCGCGGCGGTCGGCCCGCCGGCACAGGTCAAGGCGCCGCCGGGCACGCAGACCATCGACCTGCCCGGCACCACGCTGTTGCCCGGCCTGATCGACGCGCACTCGCATATCTTCCTGCACCCGTACGACGAAACGCCGTGGAACGACCAGGTGCTGAAGGAGCCGCTGCCCTATCGCACCATCGAGGCGGTGCTGCATGCGCGCGCCACGCTGATGGCGGGCTTCACCGCGCTGCGCGACCTCGGCACCGAGGGCGCCGGCTATGCCGACGTCGACGTGCAGCGCGCGATCAACGAAGGCATGATCCCCGGTCCGCATCTGTTCGTGGCCACCCGCGCCACCGTCGCCAGCCACTGCTACGGTCCCGGCCCGATGGGCTTCCGCACCGACATGGCCCTGCCGCAGGGCGGCATCCCGGTCAGCGGACGCGCGCAGATGCTGGACGCGGTGCGCGACCAGGCCGGCCACGGCGCGGACTGGATCAAGATCTATGCCGACTACCGCTGCGGCAAGAGCCCGGGCGCGGTGCCCACCTTCACCCAGGACGAACTGAACGCCGGCGTCGAGGCCGCGCATTCGCTCGGCCTGCCGGTCTCGGTGCATTCGACCACGCCCGAAGGCATGCGCCGCTCGGTACTGGCCGGCGTCGACACCATCGAACATGGTTTCGCCGGCACGCCCGCGGTATTCGCGCTGATGAAACAGCACCACGTCGCCTACCTGCCCACGCTGGAAGCGGTGGCCGCCTACGCCGGATATTTCCACGGCTGGAAGCCGGGCGATCCGCCGACCGCAGAGATGCGGCAGGCGGCCCACGCGTTCAAGCTGGCGATGGCTGCGGGCGTCACCATCGGCTGCGGCAGCGACGTCGGCGTGTTCGCCCACGGCAGCAACTACAAGGAGCTGGAATGGATGGTGCGCGACGGCATGTCGCCGGCCCGCGCGTTGCTGGCCGCCACCGCGGTCGACGCGGCGATCCTGCGCCAGCAGGACCGCTTCGGCCAGCTCAAAGCCGGCCTCGACGCCGACATCATCGCGGTGCGCGGCGACCCGACCGCCGACATCGGCGCGATCGAGCACGTGCCGTTCGTGATGAAGGGCGGCGTTATCTACAAGCGAACGGAGTGAAGCGCAGGCGGCGATCGCGCGGCACAGGGCACCGGCAAAAAACGCCCGATGCCGGCCGCCGCAAGCATCAGCCTGCCGCCGTGAACTCCTCCCAGGCGCGCACGGCATCGGCCGCCGCCATCAACGACGGACCGCCGCCCATGTAGACCGCCACCGCCAGGGTTTCCATCACCTGCTCGCGGCTGGCGCCGAGGCGGACCAGCGCCTTCACGTGAAAGCCCAGGCAGCCGTCGCAGCGGGCGGCGACGCCGATCGCCAGCGCGATCAGCTCCTTGTCGATGCCGGAAAGCACACCCGGCTCCATCGCGGCCTTGGCCATCGCCGAGAAGCCGGTCATCGTGCCCGGCTGTGCAACGCGCAAGGCAGCGATCGCCTGATTGAGATCGTGGGTGATCTGTTTGTACGACTTGCTCGGCATGGTTGGCTCCGGCGGATGAGTGGAAACGGCCCGACAATCTATGTCCGACGCTCGCGCTCGGTAACCGATGCGGCCATTTGCCGCGCAACGGCGGCCCACCCGGCGCCGAGGCGGCAACCGTGCCCCGGTTGCGGCGGGACACTTGACGCGTCTTCGGCGCTGCCCCGATGATCGGATGATGCAACGCAGCAGCCCGCCGATGCCGATCAAGCTCGCACTCGAGGGCGGCGGCGCGCATGGCGCCTTCACCTGGGGCGTGCTGGATCGCCTGCTGGAAGTGCCCGGGCTGGAGATCGAATCGATCAGCGCCACCAGCAGCGGTGCGATGAATGCGGTGGCGCTCGCGCAGGGTTGGCAACGCGCGGGGGCGTCCGGCGCGCGAGAAACCCTCGACGCCTTCTGGCTGGGCCTCGCCCGCCAGAACGTGGTGGCCGACTGGTGGGCCGTCACCGCGGGCATCTTCAGCCAAGGCCAGCACTGGCCGCCGGCGCCGGGCACGCCGTTGAATTCCAACCCGCTGCGGCCGCTGGTCGAGGAGCTGTTCGACATCGACGCCCTGCGCGCCGGGCCGATCCAGCTGCAACTGGCGGCGACGCGGGTGCGCGACGGCGCGCTCACGCTGTTCGACAATGCGCGGCTGAGCCACGACGCCCTGCTGGCGTCGGCCTGCCTGCCGCAATGGTTCGCGGCGGTGGAAATCGAGGGCGAGGCCTACTGGGACGGCGGGTTCGCCGGCAATCCGGTGCTGGAGCCGTTGCTCGCGGACGGCGGCCACGATCTGCTGTGCGTGCTGCTGCAGCCGTTCGACAGCGCGCACGTGCCGCACCTGGCCCGCGACATCGCCGAACTGGCGGCCCAGCTCTCGTTCTCCGGCGCGTTCCGGCGCGAGCTGCGCGACCTCGCGCTGCGGCGCCAGCGCATCGAGGGGCGGCTGGCGGCCAGCGCCGAGGAACGTCGCCTGCGCCGCCTGCGCATGCACGTGATCACGCCGAAGGAAGCGCTCACCACGCGCGAGGGGTATTCGGCGGCGGATACCCGCCTCAGCCAGTTGCAGGCGTTGCGCGAACTCGGTCGCGATGCTGCCGGCGACTGGTGCGAGCGCCATCTGCCCGACCTCGGTGAACGCGAAAGTTTCTCGCTGCAGGACTGGCTCGCGGCAACCAGCCGCCCGCTTTCCGGGTGATCCCGTCGGCGGCGATCGGCAGGCGGCCGGGCCGCCGCGCCGAGCCGCCGCTTTCGCATCCCGGCACCGCTGCACGGCCGAACCGGGCAAAATAGGCGGTCGGCAACCCGCCTCCGCTGCCGCGTCGACCGCGGAACCGCCATGCCCAACGACCACGGACCACACTTTTGACAAGCACGAACCCCACCCCGCCCGCGTCCGCCGATGCGGACCAGGCCCTGCTGGAGCGGCTGCGCGACGCGACGGCGCTGCTCGAATCGGTGGCGGCCGACCCGCAGTCGCTGGAACGCCTGCCGGCGGCCGAGCGTGCGCGCCTGCACCAGGCGGTCGCACAGGTTTACGATCCCGACCCGGCGGCACGGCGGGTGAAGCTGAAGGCGGCGGCGAAGGCGCGCTACGCCTCGAAGATCCGCGCCGACGATGCGGTGCTGGAGCGGACCGGCATCCGCGCGCTGCGCCGCAAGCCGGTGTTCACCACGCCGACCGCGTATGCGCCGGAGGGTTTCGTGGCGCACGACGTCGACGCCGAGCACGCGCCGCGCGAATCGATCGAGCCGCAGCATTGCTACGTGTGCAAGCAGAAGTATTCGACGATCCATTTCTTCTACGACCAGCTGTGCCCGAACTGCGCCGCGTTCAACTACGCCAAGCGCACCGAACTGGCGGACCTGCGCGGCCGCGTGGCGCTGCTGACCGGCGGCCGCGTGAAGATCGGCTACCAGGCCGGCCTGAAGCTGTTGCGCGCGGGCGCCGAGCTGATCGTGACCACCCGCTTCCCGCGCGATTCGGCGGCGCGCTACGCCGCGGAGGCGGACTTCGACGCATGGGGCCACCGCCTGCAGATCTACGGGCTCGACCTGCGCCACACGCCCAGCGTCGAGGCGTTCTGCCAGGAACTGCTCGCCACGCGGACGCGGCTGGACTTCATCGTCAACAACGCCTGCCAGACCGTGCGCCGCCCGCCGGACTTCTACGCGCACATGATGGCCGGCGAAACCGCCGCGCCACACGAGATGCCGGAAGACACGCGCAAGCTGCTCGGCCGCTACGAAGGCCTGCGTGCCGCGCACATCCTGCCCGAAGGCGGCGCATCGGCGATCGCGCCTGCCGGCACCGGTTCGCACCTGTCCGGCCTGACCCGCGCCGCCGAGCTGTCGCAACTGCCGCTGCTGCCCGAGGACCTGCTGGCGCAGCAGCACCTGTTCCCCGCCGGCCGGCTCGACCAGGACCTGCAGCAGGTCGACCTGCGCGGGCGCAACTCGTGGCGGCTGCTGATGGCCGAGGTGCCGTCGGTCGAGCTGCTGGAAGTGCAGCTGGTGAACGCGATCGCGCCGTTCATCATCAATGCGCGCCTGAAGCCGCTGATGCTGCGCACGCCGGAGCGCGACAAGCACATCGTCAACGTGTCGGCGATGGAAGGCCAGTTCTACCGCAGCTTCAAGACCACCCGGCATCCGCATACCAACATGGCCAAGGCCGCGCTCAACATGATGACGCGCACGGCGGCGACCGACTATCACAACGACGGCATCCACATGAACAGCGTCGACACCGGCTGGGTGACCGACGAGGATCCGGCGGAACTGGCGGCGAAGAAAGTGCGGGAGGAACGCTTCCATCCGCCGCTGGACATCGTCGACGGCGCCGCGCGGATCGTCGATCCGATCATCAGCGGCATCCGCAGCGGCGAGCACGTGTGGGGCCGGTTCCTGAAGGACTACCGCCCGACCGACTGGTGAGCCGCGCCGGTTCGACGCGATTGCCTCGATCAGGTCTGTGCGCTTGATCCGCGCGCCCGCCGCCACCAACCTGCACGAATACCTGCCGCCCGGAGCCATCCCATGCCGACCATGCAAGCGATCGAAATCGTCCGTCCCGGCGGCCCGGAAGTGCTGCAGCCAGCCACGCGCCCGATCCCGCAACCGGGGCCGGGCGAGGTGCTGATCAAGGTGGCCGCCGCCGGCGTCAACCGGCCCGACGTGTTCCAGCGCACGGGCAACTACGCGCCGCCAGCGGGCGCCTCCGACCTGCCCGGGCTGGAGGTGGCCGGCAGCCTGATCGCGGGCGACCTGGCCGGCGACAACCCGTTCGGCTTGAAGCAGGGCGACGCCGTGTGCGCCCTGCTCGCCGGCGGCGGTTATGCCGAATACGCGGTGGCGCCGCTGGCGCAGTGCCTGCCGGTGCCTGCCGGCCTGTCGATGCTGGAGGCGGCGGCGCTGCCGGAGAACTTCTTCACCGTGTGGAGCAACGTGTTCGACCGCGGCCAGCTCGGCCGTGGCGAAGGCGGCGTCCACGAGACGCTGCTGGTGCAGGGCGGCTCCAGCGGCATCGGCGTGACCGCGATCCAGCTGGCGCAAGCGCTGGGCCACCGCGTGTTCGCCACCGCCGGCAGTGCGGAAAAGTGCGCCGCCTGCGAAGCGCTCGGCGCCGTCGCCATCAACTACCGCACGCAGGATTTCGCCGCCGTGCTGAAACAGGCCACCGCCGGCCGCGGCGTGGACGTGATCCTGGACATGGTCGCCGGCGACTACGTCGCGCGCGAGCTCGACGCGCTGGCCGAGGGCGGGCGGCTGGTGTTCATCGCCACGCTCGGCGGCGGCAAGGCGACGATCGACGCATCGCTGATCATGCGCCGGCGCCTCACCCTCACCGGCTCGACGCTGCGTGCGCGCCCGGTCGCGTTCAAGGGCGCGCTCGCCCGCCAGTTGCACGCGAAAGTCTGGCCCTTGCTGCAGGCCGGCACCGTGCGGCCGCTGATCCACCAGGTGTTTCCCGCCGCCGATGCGGCCGGCGCCCATGCGCTGATGGAAAGCAGCGCGCATATCGGCAAGATCATGCTGCAGTGGTGAACCCGGGGCGCCGCGCGAACGTGGCGCCTGCGGCGACAGTCCGTTTCCCTGCCGCGCATTTCGCGCATGCGGCACGACCCCATGTCTGCGCCAGGCGCCGATCGCGGCGCCATCCCGCCATGGAGACCCGCGATGATTGAACGCAGACCCTTCGACCGCCTCGGCGCAGCCGACCACGGCTGGCTCAAGGCCAGGCACCATTTCTCGTTCGCCGGCTACCACGCCCCCGGGCACATGGGCTGGGGCGCGCTGCGGGTGTGGAACGACGACACCATCGCACCGCAGACCGGCTTTCCGCCGCATCCGCATGCGGACATGGAGATCGTCACCTATGTGCGCGAAGGCGCGATCACCCATCGCGACAGCCTCGGCAATGCCGGCCGCACCGGGGCCGGCGACGTGCAGGTGATGAGCGCCGGCAGCGGCATCACCCACAGCGAATACAACATGGAAGCCGGCGCCACCCGCATCTTCCAGATCTGGATCCTCCCGACCCGGTCCGGCCAGCCGCCGTCGTGGGGCACCCGGCCGTTTCCCGTCGGCGACCGTGCGGGCCGTTTCGTGGCGCTGGCCAGCGGCTTCGAGGGCGACGCCGAGGCGCTGCCGCTGCGCACCGAGGCGCGCGTGCTCGGCGCCACCCTCAAGGCCGGCGCGACGGCCGAATACGCCCTCGGCGCGGGCCGCCACGGTTATCTGGTGCCGTCCACCGGCGCAATCGAGATCAACGGCATCCGGCTCGATGCACGCGACGGCGCGGCGATCCGCGATGAACCCGTGCTGCGGGTGACGGCGCTGGCCGATGCCGAACTGGTGCTGGTCGATTCGGCCTGAGTGCGGCGCGCCGGTTGTCAATCCGGCCCATGGACCAGCGCCGCGGAACGCTGACCTGCGTAGTCGGCTGGCTGGCTTCGGCCAACAGACGGTCAATGATTGAAGTGAACGGGTGCGGAAGGTGGGCGAAGATCGCTGGAAGGCGTGTGCCCGGCCAATGATTAAATTCTGAGGCTTCGACGTCCCCCCGCATCGCGCACCTGACAATTACTTGTTGATCTGAGCCAAATGAGCCTTTACTTCTTCCAAGGTAGGAACCCCCATTGCCTTTCTTTGCGCGTCTGTGATCACACCCGGCTCCGTAGGATAAAGCTCCCATTTGCCCGTCGCTTTTGATTTCACTAATTGCGTTCCATACCACTGGGGCTTTCCCGCTCGCGTCATGATGCGGTCCCAGGCATCGGCCGAGAGAACTTTGGCATCTCGGTTGGTCGGATCGAGTCTTGACGCCACAGTGGCAAGTGCTAACGCCAACTGCGCATCCTGCATGGTCTGGCCGTGCTGGAAAATCAGCGCCGCGTCGAAGAAGTCATCGGCACTGCGAACGTTGCCGGATTTGAGCAGTTGCATCACCTGCTCTCGACGGATGGCATCTCGCTTTCCTACGATATTCCAATCGATTTTGTTTGTACCTGCCGCGCGGTCCGCCTGGTCGGCAGCGGCTATACGCCCTAGATCACGGTTGGAAAAGGATGCAGCTGCCACTTGGTGCGTTTGGAGAAAAGCAACCACTAGCACGGCTTTCAATACCGCCGATACCGTTACATGTTTAAACTGTCGCATACATGGCTTCCATGGCTTGAAGTTTTGGGTAAGTATCCCCCGGCAAAGCCGGGGGGTTTAGGGAGAGAGCCAACTTCACTTCGACACCGGCGGCGCGGGGCGGATTCGCAAACTGCTCTATGCCGAGACAGGACCTGGGTTCGACGAGCTGGCGACCAGGTGCATCGCACGCGCCACGACCTCCTCCGGAAAACCTACCCGTTCGAGCAGACGGATGGCATTTCGCTCGACGGCAGCACCCTGCTTCAGTCGGTAATCAAAAAAGCCCTCAATATCTGGATTTTCCTGGAAGTGGTACAGGTCGTAATCGGCGAATAGGTCCTGCTGCAGTTCGACGTCATGCGTCGTGACCAAGACTTGCGCATCCTCTGCCAGCTCCTCCAGTACGGCCTGCGCGATGGCGATGCGTTCGATCGTGTTGGTGCCGCTGAACAGCTCGTCGATAATGAACACTCGGCAGCTTCCGCACCGGGCGCTTTCGATGAAGGTCTGCAACCGCTCGATCTCGCCGAAATAGTGGCTGTTGCCGGACTCGACGGAATGCTCGCGTCGAATGGACGCCATGACGCTGGAGTGCGGTATGGTCGCCCGTGATGCCAGGCAAAAACCCAGCGTGCGGCCAAGAATGATGTTGATGCCCACCATCTTGATCATGGTGGTCTTGCCGGCCATGTTGGAGCCGGCGATCAAGGCCGACCGGCCATCGAGGCGCAGCGAATTGCGCACCGGGCTGGCCAGCAAAGGATGGTAGCCATCGTGCATCTCGATCAGCGCTGCGCTCGAAATGTCTGGAATGCAGTGATCCGGGCAACGTTCGAGACAGGAGGCCAGCGCGACCACCGCGTCGATCGAGCCGAGCAGCTCAAAGGTGGACTGCAACGCGACGCGCGCCTGCGCAAAGTGCTTCAACGCATGCGCGTAGGCCACCAGCTCTGCCAGGAAGGTGACGTTGAACCAGATCGTGACCCACTGCACCGCTTCCCGTTGAAACAACGCAAACCAGCGCAACCTGTTCTGCGCCTGCTTGCGCACGGGCGCCTGCTCACACAGTTGCCCCAAGGCCCTGAACGCTACTGCATCCACCTTGACCCGACAAAGCGCATCAGCCACGGGCAGCATCGCCAGAGCGCGTTTCAATGCTTCGCTGTGCCGCCGCAGACCCCCGAAAGTACGGATGATGATGACCAGATTGACGGCAACAGTGGCAAATATCGTCCACACCGGCCACACGCCGCTGATGGCGGCAACCAAGGTCAGTAGACCGACGGCGCTCCACAGCAGCAAAAGTCGCGGATACATCATCGTCCGCGGCATCTCGCCGAACACGCAATCGGCGATATCGGCATGACCATCGTCCCTGAGCGCAGCGAGCCTCAGCTGGAGGCTCTCCCGCAGCGCCACATCCGACCGCAGAATGCGGGAGCATGCTTGGCGTTCGGCCAGCTTGCTTGGATCGTCGACATAGGTGCGCATCATGGAAAATAGGTATTGCCGGCCTAGCGGCGTGGTCGTCGTGTCCAGACGCGAAAAAATCTCGGGAAATTCCAGATCCAGCCACGTCTTGTCGTCCACGAGCTCCGCGTTCGCCGCGGCACGGGTCAGCTCGAAATGGATGCCCGGACGCCATGCATGTCGCTCACCCGGCTGGCCCCAGCGGGAGCGGATATCGGCAAGCAGTTTTTGTTTTGGAAACACCCGTTCGATCAAGGCGCGCTTTGGCACCGACAGTAAATTCAGTATGGACATGATGAACAACGAATCCAACGCAGGATTTAGGCAGTGTGATCGGGCAGAAGGGTGCGATAAGCACGTCCAATGGATATAGAAAGCCTGCGACTCTAGCGTTCTTGCTGAGCGTACTCATCCAAGAATCTCCATGATTGCAACCAGAGTAGCGGCTCGCCTATCCACTTCCATATGCCAAGTGTCACGCGAGCCGCATACCGTGTCGCCCAAATTGGGCCGTACCGTTGCAAAGCGAAATCGAGAGAGAGCGAGGATCCTGCACGCGGCCGATCTGGCCACACGCCTTGCCGCACCCATCGGCGGTAGGCGATGTCGGCAGGGAGTATGTGTCTTCGTCCGTACAGCGGCCGCTCGATCCGAACGGTTGTATCGAGCGAAAGCAGCCGTTCGCGACCGGCAGAAATGAGTCGACAAGCGACCTTCAGCCGGATGCTCAACTTGCCCGCGACGCCACCGGGGAGCCTGGTCAGCCGGAACGGCAAGGATTGGTCAACAGGCCGGCGATCCGCACCAGCCCGTCGGGCCGATGCGCGCAGACCCGGCGGCCTGCCGATTTGCTACCCTGCCCGCTTCGACCGATCGCGGGGCGGGCATGGCTTCCATTCACGGCATCCACACCATCGATACCGGCTTCGTGCGGCCGCGGTTCGACGCGGCGTATCTGATCGTCGAGGACGGACGCGCGGCATTCGTGGACTGCGGCACCAATCACGCGGTGCCGCGCATGCTCGATGCGCTGGGCGCCGCCGGGCTGGCCGCAGCGGACGTGGACTGGCTGATCCTCACCCATGTGCACCTGGACCACGCCGGCGGTGCCGGCGAACTGATCGCGCGATTGCCGAACGCGAGGCTGGTGGTGCATCCGCGCGGGGCGCGGCACATGATCGATCCGTCGAAGCTGTGGGCCGGCGCCAGCGCGGTGTATGGCGAGGCGGTGATGGAACAGACGTATGGACGGCTGCGGCCGGTTCCCGCCGCACGGGTGGTGGAGGCGCCGGATGGCCACGTGGTCGAGCTGGCCGGCCGCGCGCTGCGCTGCCTCGATACGCCCGGCCACGCGATGCATCACCTCGCGCTGCACGACGCCCGCGCGAACGCCTGCTTCAGCGGCGACGTGTTCGGCCTGTCCTACCGCGATTTCGATACCGCCGCTGGCCCGTTCATCCTGCCCACCACCTCGCCGGTGCAGTTCGACCCGCCGGCCCTGCATGCCTCGATCGATCGCCTGCTGACGCTGCGTCCGGCGGCGATGTATCTCACTCACTACGGCCGCGTCGAGCAGCCCGGCAAACTTGCCGCGGATCTGCACGTGCAGATCGACGCGATGGTCGCTCTCGCCCATGCCGCAAACGGGCAACCCGACCGCCATGCCGCACTGCTCGCCTCGCTCACCGAGCTGTATGCGGGCCGCGCCCTGGCGCACGGCTGGACCGGGGGACGGGCGGCGCTGAGCCAGCTGCTCGACGTGGATATCGAACTCAATGCGCAGGGCCTCGAGGTGTGGCTGGACCGGACGAACCGCTGAAGCCCGCCCGGTTCCGCGCCGGCTCAGGCCAGGCGCGTGCCGTTGGGCACCGGGCGTTCGACCGCGGTGACCACCACCCCGGCGTCGGTGGGGAATCCGGTCAGCAGGAACTGCGAGCGGAACGGGCCGATCTGCTTCTCGGGGAAGTTGATCACGCCGACGATCTGCCGGCCCAGCAGATCGTCGGCCGAATACAGCGCGGCGATCTGCGCGCTGGTCTTTTTCTCGCCGTAGGGACCGAAGTCGGCCCAGACCTTCCACGCGGGCTTGCGCGCCTCGGGGAATGCTTCCACCTTGACCACCGTGCCGACGACGATCAGCACCTTCTCGAAATCGGCCCAGCTGATTTCGCTGCCGGCCTGTACCGCGACGTGTTCGCTCATCCTTCCGTTCTCGTCTTCAGCCAATCGTTGAATCCGGCGCGCCAGTAGCTGGCCTGCGCGGCGAGGTAACCGGCCGGGCGATACGTGCTCGGCAGGGCGTAGCCGGCAAACTGCTTCCAGCCGTCGTCGCCGTGCGCGATCGCCGCGGCCAGCAGCTCGCCGGCGGCACAGGTGGAACTGAGCCCGTGGCCGCCGAACGCCTGCGCCCACCACAGACCGTCGCCGGCCCCGCCGATCTGCGGCATCTGATGGCGCGCGTAGCTCATCAGTCCCGACCACGCGTAGTCGACTTTCACGTCCTCGAGCTGCGGAAACACCCGCTGCAGGTCCCGCCGCAGCAGTCGCTGCACCGCTTGCGGCGAGCGGTCGCGGATCGAGATCCGGCCACCCCAGAGCAGCCGCGTGTCCGGCAGCGGGCGATAGTAGTCGAACGCGAAACGGGTGTCGTAGACCGCCGCGCGGGTCCGCAGGCATTGCGCCAGGCGGTCGCCCAGCGGCTCGGTGACCATCACGTAGGTGGCGATCGGCAGGATCGCCCGGTCGATCCGTCGCTGCAGTCCCGCCAGGTAACCGCCGCAGGCCAGCACCACCTGGTCGGCGTGCAGTTCGCCCTGCGCCGTTTCGATGCGCCAGCGCAGGCCGTCGCGATGCAGGCGGCGCACGCCGCTGCGCTCGTGGATGCGCACGCCCTGCGCCGCGGCCGCCGCCGCCAGCCCGATCGCGTAGTTGAGCGGATGCAGGTGCAGCGCGTCGCGCTCGAACAAGCCGTCGTGATAACGCTCGCTGTGGATGCGCTGGCGCAGTTCGGCTTGTTCCAGCCACTGCCACTGCACGCCGTAGCGTTCGGCCAGCAACTGCTGGCGCCGGCGCAGCACGGCCGGATCGCGGAACCAGTTCGCCCAGATCACGCCCTCGTCCACCGCATCGCAGGGGATGCGGTAATCGGCGATGCGCCGGCGGATGCGCTGCACGCCCTCGACGGTGAGCCTGAACAGCTCCCGTGCCCGCGCTTCCCCGAGTTGCTCCAGCAGGCTCTGCTCGCCCAGCGAATAGCCGGCGAACACGAAACCGCCGTTGCGTCCGGAAGCGCCGAAGCCGACCTGCTCGCGTTCCAGCAGCACCACGTCGCGCACCCCGCGCTCGGCCAGGCCCAGCGCCGTGTTCAGCCCGGCATAACCGCCGCCGATGACGGCGACGCGCGCATCGCCGCTGCCCTGCAGCGGCGCATGCGGCGCGTACGGTGTGGCGGTGGCGCGGTAGTACGACATGGCCGCAGGCGGCGTCATGGTGCGGCCGCGCGCGCCGGTCCGCACCGCGGCAACGAACGCGACGCGGCGGACAGCGGCGATCGCGGCAGGCGCAGGCTCAAGAGAACGCGACCATCAAAGCCGGCCGAGGAATTCGCGCACCACCGGGACAAGGTGCGGATCCTGCATCGCCATGTGCATGGTGGCGCGCACCAGGCCGGCCTTGTTGCCGCAATCGAAGCGGGTGCCTTCGAAACGGTAGGCGAGCACCTTGCCCTGCTCCTTCAGCAGCGCATCGATCGCGTCGGTGAGCTGGATCTCGCCGCCGGCCCCGGGCGTGGTCTGCTCCAGCAACTGGAAGATGCGCGCCGGCAGCACGTAGCGGCCGACCACGGCCAGGTTGGACGGCGCGTCGGCGGGCCTGGGCTTCTCCACCATGTGGCTGATCCGCGCACTGCGCTCGTCGACCGGGGTGGCGGCGACGATGCCGTATTTGTCGGTCTCGTCGTGCGGCACTTCCTCCACCGCGATCACCCCGGCGTGCTCGGCCTCGGCCAGTTCGGCCATCTGCCGCAGGGCGCCTTTTTTCCTGCCGCCGGTCCCGCCGTTCCAGATCAGGTCGTCCGGCAGAATCACCCCGAACGGCTCGTCGCCGACCACCGCCTTGGCGCACAGCACGGCATGCCCCAGGCCGAGCGCCTCGGGCTGGGTCACGAAGATGGCCCGCACGTTGTGCGGCAGCGTGCCCCGCACCAGCGCGAGCAGGTCCCGCTTGCCCTTTTCATGCAGCTTCGACTCCA
>JAGWMU010000227.1 GCA_028873095.1 Pseudomonadota bacterium
GGCCAGAGCATATGGTTCCTGTACTGCTCGCTGGGCGTGATCGTGGTCGGCAACGGCCTGTTCAAGCCCAACGCCGGCAACCTGGTGCGCAAGATCTACGACGGCGACGACTCCAAGATCGACAGCGCCTTCACCATCTACTACATGGCGGTGAACATCGGCTCGACCATTTCGATGCTGCTGACGCCCTGGATCAAGGACTACGTCAACCAGAAGTACGGCCACGAGCTGGGCTGGCACGCCGCCTTTGCCGTCTGCGCCTTCGGCCTGCTGCTGGGCCTGGCCAACTACATGGTGATGCGCCACACCCTGGACCATGTCGGCTCGGCGCCGGACGAGGAACCGGTGCATTCCGGCAAGCTGCTGGCGGTGCTGGGCATGGGCGTGCTGGCGGTGTTCGCCTCGGCCTTCGTGCTCGGGCATGAATCGGTGGCGCGCGTTTTCGTGTACCTGGCCGGCGCCGTGGTCCTGGGGATCTTCGCCTACCTGATCAGCAGCAGCGCGCGCGGCGAGCGCGCCGGCCTGATCGCCGCCCTGGTGCTGACCGTGCAGACGGTGTTCTTCTTCATCTTCTACCAGCAGATGTCGACCTCGCTGAACCTGTTCGCCCTGCGCAACGTCAACCCCAGCTTCGACGTGTTCGGCTTCCACCTGTGGAACTGGTCGCCGGCGCAGTTCCAGTCGTTCAACCCGATCTGGATCTTCATCCTCAGCCCGATCCTGGCCGTGCTGTACAACACGGCCGGACGTCACGGCAAGGACATCTCGATCGCCACCAAGTTCGCGCTCGGCTTCGCCGCCGTGGCACTGGGCTTTTTCATCTACAGCTGGGCCAATCATTTCGCCGTCGACGGCAAGACCACCTCGTGGGTGATGGTGTGGGGCTACGGCGCCTCGTCGCTGGGCGAGCTGCTGGTCAGCGGCCTGGGCCTGGCGATGATCGCGCGCTACGTGCCGGAACGGATGGGCGGCTTCATGATGGGCGCCTATTTCGTCGCCTCGGGCGTGTCGCAGTACCTGGGCGGCATCGTGGCGAACTTCGCCAGCATCCCCTCCAACATCACCGATCCGCTGCAGACCATGCCGATCTACACCGCGTTGTTCAGCAAGCTCGGCTATGCCGGCATCGCCTGTACCCTGATCGCGTTGGCCGTGCTGCCGCTGATGAAGAAGCTGTCGGCCCAGCACCACGAGCACAACAACGCGTCCGGCGGCCCGCTGCCGACCATCGGTTCGGAACAATAGACCGTTCGGCGCCATCCCGGCCTGCGTGACTGCAGGCCGGAGTTTTCCGGCTTGCAGGCATCCTTCATGTCGCATCACCGCGCACTGCTGCATACCCGCATCGGCCCCTACGCGCTGACCCGCTCGCTGGCCTGGCTGCGCATCTGCGCGATCGCCGGGCAGAGCGCGGCGGTGCTGTTCTGCGCGTTCTGGATGCGGCTGAACATCCCGCTGCTGCCGTTGCTGGTGGGCATCGGCCTGCTGGCGGTGTTCGCCGTGTTCGCGGCGTGGCGGCTCGGCCAGCCGCGGCCGGTGCGCGAGTGGGAGACCATCGGGCACATCGCATTCGACACGCTGATCCTCGGCTACCTGCTGTACTTCACCGGCGGCGCCACCAACCCGTTCATCGCCCAGCTGCTGGTGCCGATCGCGCTCACCGCGGCGGCGCTCTCGGTGCGGGCGCTGCTGGCGGTGGCGACGCTGGCTTCCATCGCCTATCTGTCGCTGCTGCTGTGGCATGTGCCGCTGCCGGTGCCGATGAACGCGGACGGCGGATTCTCGCTGTACGTCATCGGCATGGGCGCCAATCTCGTGATCAGCGCGCTGCTGCTGGGCTTTTTCGTCAACCGGCTGGCGCATGCGGTGCGCCTGCAACAGTCCGAGGTGCAGCGCGTGCGTGAGCGGGCGCTGCGCGACGAGGGCATCCTGGCGATCGCCACCCAGGCGGCCGGCGCCGCGCACGAACTCAACACGCCGCTGTCGACGATGCGCACGCTGCTGCCCGAACTGCGCCGCGAGCATGCCGGCGATGCGGCCCTGGCGGAGGATCTGACGCTGCTGGAAGGCCAGGTGGACCGCTGCCGCACGATCCTGCGCGAGATGGTCGCGTTCGGCAAGGCACAGCTGTCGCAGGAGCCCGAACGGCTCAGCGTGACGCAATTCATCCATGGCTGCCTGGAACGCTTCCAGCTGCTGCGCCCCGAGGCGGAGCTGACCCTCGAACTGGACGAAGCCACCTCGCGCACCGTGCTGCGGACGCCGCCCGGCCTGCGCCACGCCCTGATCAACCTGCTCAACAATGCCGCCGATGCCTCGGCCAGCCTCGACTCGAATGCGGTGACATTGCGCGTGCTGAGCGACGGCGGCTGGCTGGAGCTGAGCGTGCGCGATCACGGCCCCGGCTTCACTCCCACCGGCGAGCCGCAGCCGATCGGCCAGACGCAGAAACACAGCGGGCTGGGCATCGGCCTGGCCCTGGCCGAGGCCACGGCCGAGCGCCTGGACGGCGAGCTGATCGCCGTCGACGTGGCGCAGGGGGCCGAATTGCGCCTGCGCCTGCCGCTGGCGGTCGTCGCCGAATAAGCCCGGCCCGGCGGCATCCGTCCCGCCGGGCATTCCCGGAAAGCCGTGCGACCGGCCGGCCGGCGGGACGTGCAAGAGCCGCCGTAACCGGCAACAATGGGCGCCGATCCACCTTGAGGAAACCCCGCGATGACCGAGCTGCCCCAGGCCACCATGGCACGCCCCCTGCTGCTGGTCGACGACGACCCCACTTTCGTTCGCGTCCTGGCACGCGCGCTGGGTTCGCGCGGCTTCGAGGTCATCACGGCGAGCAACTTCGACGAGGCGCGCGCACTGGCACGCCGCCATCAACCGCGCTACTGCGTGCTCGACCTCAAGCTGGGCGAGGAAAACGGCCTGCGGCTGATCCCCGAACTGCACACCCTGGTGCCCGACCTGCGCGTGCTGCTGCTGACCGGCTACGCCTCGATCGCCACCGCCGTGGAGGCGCTCAAGCGCGGCGCCCACGACTATCTGGCCAAGCCGGTCGACGCCGATGCGGTGGTGCGCGCGCTGCTCGACGGCGACAACGTCGATCCCGACGAGAACGAACCGCCGGACGCCCCCGAACAGCCGCTGGCCTTGCGCCGGCTGGAATGGGAACACATCCAGCGCGTGCTGACCGAATGCGACGGCAACATCTCCGAGACCGCCCGTCGCCTCGGCATGCACCGCCGCACCCTGCAGCGCAAACTGAGCAAGCACCCGGTGCGCGAACGCCCCGACCGCGAAGACTGACCCGCATTTGTGTAGGAGCGCACCCTGTGCG
>JAGWMU010000046.1 GCA_028873095.1 Pseudomonadota bacterium
CAGCGCAACGGTCGGTTTTCGCGTTCCAGTTTCAAGTCGAAAGTGCCAATCTCGTCGGCGCAGACCACTAGGTGGCAAGTGGAACTACCACCGATTTCCTCCTTTTCTTTGTCTGACAGTTGATCGGACAGGTTCGTTAGCTTTATCGGCAGAGTGGCCGATTTTCGATCCGTCTCGTAGTCGTTAATCTTTAGGAACCACTGAACCTCCCGACCGGCAGGACCGCTTACCTCAATTTGCAGATCGCCCCGCTCGAGGTCTTCCAATACAGCGTCGGTGGGCGTCGCGATTACCATCAAACCACCCCTCTGATGGATTGTTTCCTCCAGGCCCAGCGGGTTCCGAACTTCGAGGACCACCTCTCCGCGTGAAACGCTGGGCGATCCTGCTTGGCCTGCACCATCCTTCACCTCTACCAGCAAGCGGTGCTCACCCGGTGGAAGTGGTGGCAACTGTACCCAGGACGGCCCGCGCACTCCTCTTCGGGAAATTCGCAACGAAGAGACATTATCAAGTGCAACCTCTACTGCCTCCACGTCGTGATCAATGTCGATACCGAAGCATGGTGCGTCAGTCGTGAGCCATTCGCTGTGGCCCTCGCCGTCCCAAGACACTGCGGGCAGTCCGGCGGGCCAGACCCTAACCATGGAGTTGAACGACAAACCCAGGGTCTTGAGTGCGTGCCGCACGTCGTCGGTCACGCGTTCGGGCAGCGACAACTCGATGCCGATCAGACCTTCACAACGGAGGCTGACGGGCCGGATGATCGGATTTGGCCGGAAGGCGTGGCCCGCTCGCGCTAAAACGATGTACTTCTGGCCTGATCGGACGTGATGGCTGCGAACTTCCCGTGCCATCCCGTCGTTGCTGATCCGGCAAACCCAGAGTGGCCCCTTGCTCAGCACGGTTTCTTGGCGCACCAAGTGCTCGAAGGTTGGGAAGGCGTCCTTGAACCGCAGAACTACGCCGTCATCGGGCCATCTCTGTAATCCGTGTAGCTTCGACGGGGTAATGAGGATCTGTGCCGGATGCCACGAGCCTGTCCCGCCCTCGAACCGGACCTTCGTCTTCCGCAGGTACTGCGCTACTTCTAGCGACCCGGTTGCTAGCGCTGCGAACGAGGGTATCTGAATGCTCACGCACCATGCGTCTTTCTCAGAGCTCAACAGCAAGGATGGGCGCAAATTAAAACGCGGGTGTGGAGATGGCGTGGGCTCCTGCGGCGTCCGCCTTTCGAGGGGTTGTCGTCTCGCGCCGCGGATCCGTCGGACATCCTCGCGAGCTTCCTGCAACCACTCTCGTGCTTCCTGTGTCGTTTCAAGATCGCTGACGATACGCCGGGTCACTTCGGACGAAAGCGGAAGGTTATCGGTATCCGCACCCAGCAGGGCCAATGCAATGCACCCCACCAGTTCCTCCTGCTCGCAGAATTCCCGGAACCGCGACGATGGATGCACTGATCGGTAGTGGATCAAGTGACCAATGGCTAGTGGATCGCTACTGGCGGCAATCTGATAACGATTGTGGTGGAGCGATTTAGCAAACTGGTACTGCAGATCTTTAGGAAGAATGGCGTGCGTGATGGGCCAAGCGATGATGCGAAACTGTTGGGCCCAGGTACCCGACGGTCGGACGCCGTTGTAGGTGCTAGCGAAGCGCTGGAACCACATGCGGATCCTGCTTCGGGACTTGTTAGCGTCGATGTGGCACCAAGCTGGCAGCCGTTCATTGAAGGTCTGCCAGTACTCGGCGCCGTCATAGGCGTATCCGACCTCGGTAGCGAATATTACCCATGCGAGCCAGAAGGTTTTGTTCGGTGCTCCGTACTGCAACTGCTTTGACAACGCACTGGCCAGCGCTGCCATATCGATCGGTAAACCGTGCTCCAATGCGAAAATGCGCTGGTTCTCCGGGCGTTGCTCGGAAAGCTTCCCAAATTGTGCTTCAAGATCCTGTTGAAGGTCGGGTAGTTGCATCGCTATCGCCGGGCCTGCTTCCTTATCTTGGACTCATCAAGCGATACACGCACGCCTGACGATTTCGAGACCAGGGCGACTAGGTCGGCCTTAGTCCATTGGCTGTACGAGGTCTCACGGATGGCTCGAGGCACCAGCCACCGCTTGCACGCCAAGGCAGCCACCTCCTCGACTGACTTCAGGCTAGTGATGTCAAGCTCCGCTTCTTCGCCCTTCAGAAATGCGATCGTATTGCTGGCCATTTCGCAGATGAAGACCTCGCGCCGAATGCCATGCATCATCAGATTTGAACGCATGCCAATCATCTCGAGCGCAGTGCGGGTCACGCGCATTCGCCAGTTCGGCCCGTTCCCGAACTCATGCCCATCTGTATACCGATGACTCTTCCAGCGCAGGTAGTCCCGGAGATCCTGGAACAGCTTGTCGGGGATATGGAAGTGGCCATACCCGCTCGAGTACCCAATCGGTTTGAGGTAATACCTCCCGTTGAGCTTGACGCGGTTGTAGACCGATGAACGGCCCATTGATGAGGTGGTCGTAATGGCGGCCAGCCTTGCCTGGTTGACCTTGCCGGAGATGACGCCTTTGCGAGCGCCATAGGCAGTCAGAAAGTCGTTGTAGATCTCGCGAGTACGCAGCAGGGCTGCTACGACTTTACCGCCCAGCAATTTATTGTATGGAGGCACGGCGCCAAGCACGTACGCATCCATCGTGTGAACCAACTGCGTACCGCGTTGCTCGCCCGTCCAACCAATGTACTCGTCCCGTGCTCGCAAGTTGAAAACTGGATCACCGATGGCGAGTATTCCCATCAAGCGCTCGTGGCCATCGTCCCAGACTAGATAGCGCAGGCGTCGACCAAACCCAGGGGAGACTGGCACCGACCAAGTCAGAGAGGCAAGTTTGAAAAGATCTGCTTGCCAACTGTCGCTGATCACACGCTCCAGTCGCGGCCTGACCGCAGCCGGCACGATCTCCGCCCCAGTTGCGAAGTACTGCGAGAGCTTCGGGAACTTTGCTTTCAAGAAATCTTTCAGCTAGGCGGATCGCTCCGTCCGCTGCAACTGATGTGCTGCGCGGATCGCATCCTTACTATCTACCGGCAGATACAGGACACCGTGCTCGTCGCGTTTGAAACCGACCCGCTGGAGGTGTCGCCTAACCTTGCGCTTGAGGAGCGCCTCCCTGGTTAGGATCTTGATGACTTTCCCTTTTGACTGCTTCTGTGTCACGGCCATTCCCCAATACAGCCTTCTCCATCTTAGCCAGCGTGAGTTGATGCCACACCCGGCCATGCCATTCTTGCGTACGGTAGCTCTCTCTCGCTCATGAGTCACCCAATGCAAAGGCTCCTCAAATCTCTGTCATGGCGACCTCAACGGTTGCGCCACCTTGCCCCCCACGCGCGTCCTGTGATGGTTGATTCTAGGTCAGCGCGCAGACTCCCGCTCGCCTTGCCGCGTGGAAGGAAGGATGCGAGGTAGCTACTGTTCGGCGATCGGCGCACGTCCGATGACGTTGCCCTTACCGTCATCACAGATGTACTGGCCACACGTGACACCTCCTTGGCCGACATCGGCCGGGTTCACTGGGAACATTTCCTTGGCAACATCCGCGATCGCTCCCATCGGTGTACCTGTACCGCCCACGCACTGGCCGTTCGCCTCACATTCGGCCAACCCCCTGCGCACCGGCCCGACGCGCCGGCAAGGCCGCCGGCTCAGCCCGGCGGCGTTTCGCGCGAACCGGCGGCCACTTCCTCCAGCGCGGCCGAGACGGCATTGCGCGTGCGGCGAAACAGTGCCAACGCGCGCAGGTTGCGTTCCAGCTCGGCGATGGTCAGCGGAAAGAAGAAATCGTCTCTTTCGACCGCGCTCCAGCTGTGCACGCGCTGCAGGTCGACCGGCACGTGCGCGGCATGCAGCGCCTCGATCACGTCGGCCGGCTTCAGGGCGGCCACCTCGCAGACCAGCCGCCACAGCCAGTTCATGCGCATCGGATCGACCCCGCGATTCATCGGCGGGCGCCGGTAGTGGTGGCGGAGTGAGTCATTGGTTGTCATGCTGGCAAGTCTGGCAATGCGCCTGTGCGCCGCCAATCATATCGTGCCCCCCGCCGGGCATCACCCCGCGAGACCGGCCCGCGCCGGATTCGGGCGCCGACCGGCGCCGGCCAGGGTCGACCTCGACCGTCCGCCCGCATGGACCCGGCGAACGCTCACAGCCCCTTTGCCGCCTGCGCCACCGCGCGGAACAGCGCGCGGCCCTTGTTCATCGTTTCCTCCCACTCGGTCGCGGGGTCGGAGTCGTAGACGATGCCGGCGCCGGCCTGCACGTGCAGGCGACCGTCCTGGATCACCGCGGTGCGGATCGCGATGGCGGTGTCGGCGTCGCCCCACCAGCCGATCCAGCCGATCGCGCCGGCGTAGATGTTGCGCTTGTGCGGCTCCAGCTCCTGGATGATCTCCAGCGCGCGGATCTTCGGCGCGCCGCTGAGCGTGCCGGCCGGGAAGGTGGCCTTGAGCACATCCATGTAGCTCACGTCCGGCCGCACCTTGCCCTCGACCTGCGAGACGATGTGCATCACGTGCGAATAGCGCTCGATCGTGAACGAGTCGCTCACCTCCACGCTGCCCGTCTCGCTGATGCGGCCGATGTCGTTGCGGCCGAGGTCGATCAGCATCACGTGCTCGGCGCGCTCCTTGGGGTCGGCCAGCAGCTCGGCTTCCAGCGCCCGGTCCTCCTCCTCGGTGGCCCCGCGCTTGCGCGTGCCGGCCAGCGGGCGCACCAGCACCTTGCCATCCATCAGCCGCGCCAGGATCTCCGGCGAAGAGCCGACGATCTGGGTGTCGCCGAGATCGACGAAGTACATGTAGGGCGAGGGATTCAGCGCGCGCAGCGCGCGGTACACGTCCACCGGCCGCGCGTTGAAGCCTACGCTGAGCCGCTGCGACGGCACCACCTGGAAGATGTCGCCGGCGCGGATGTACTCCTTGGCTTTCTCCACCATCGCCTCGAACTCGGGCCTGGTGAATGAGGACTTGAAGTCGCCCTCGTCCAGCGCCACCGACTGGTTGAGCTGCGGGTAGGCCGCACCGCCCTGGCGCAGCCGATGCACCAGCGCGTCGAGCCGGCGCTGCGCACGCGCGTAGGCCTGCGGCTGCGACGGGTCGGCGTGCACGATCAGGTACAGCCGGCCCTTGAGGTTGTCGAACACCGCCACTTCCTCGGCCAGCATCAGCAGCACGTCGGGCGTGCCCAGCTCGTCGGCACGGTCCCATCTGGCGAGGCGCGGCTCGATGTAGCCGATGGTCTCGAAGCCGAAGTAGCCGACCAGGCCGCCGCTGAAAGCCGGCAGCTGCGGCAGGCGCGGCACGTCGTACTGCCGGCGCAGCTTTTCGATCTCGCCCAGCGGGTCGTCGAGATGGCGGCGCTCGACCACTTCGCCGGCATCCTCCACCTCCAGCTCGTGCCCGCGCAGCCGGTACACGCGCTTCGCCGGCAGGCCGATGATCGAGTGGCGCCCCCAGGTGGCGCCGCCCTCGACCGATTCGAACAGGAAGGTGTACGGGCCGTCGGCCAGCTTCAGGTACACCGACAGCGGGGTGTCGAGATCGGAGAACACCTCGCGCACCAGCGGGATGCGGGTGTGGCCCTGCGCGGCCAGCGCGTCGAAGTCGCTACGGGAGATCACGGATTGACCACTCTCGGGGACGGGCTGCACACGATAGCAGGGTGGCGAGGGTTTCCGGATGGACGTCCGAAACCTCGACAGGCATGTCTTGCAGGCGCCGGAAAGACCCGATCGGCGCCCGCATCCCGGCCGGCGACGAATGCTCCCTGCCCCGCTCGGGCCGTGGCCGGAAATGAGGTTTCCGTCCCGCAGGGTGACCGCCCGCGCCCGCAAGTCCCGGCGGCGCAAAAATGTGCGTGTCCGACTCCCGGCATTCGCAATATATTGCTAGCATCGCAAGTTGATGCAACGACCCGGAGGATTCGCACGGATCAAGCCGGGACCATGGATCCAAGAGGAGGTAACGGACACATGCGCTACAGACTTTACCGGTTTCTTCTTGCCGCCATGCCGGCGGCTGGCCTGGCACCGGATCCGACCTGGGCGGCCCAGCCCGCGAAGATCCCGCCCATTTCCATCGAGACCCTGGCGCGCTTGCCCGCCTTGCAGTCGGTCTCCATGAGCCCCGATGGCAAGCATCTGGCGGCCCTCATCCCCTCGCCCGGGAATCCGGACGAAACGGCGCTGGCGACCTGGGACACCGGTGCGCTGGCCAAGGGGCCGGCCGTGGTCACGCCTTCCGGCGAACACATGAAGTTCATCGCCGCCTCGGCGCTGAAAGCGGGCAAGATCCTCGCCATCGCGCGACAGGAGTGGACCGGCCAGCTCGGCGGCTGCGGCGAAGGCAAGCTCACCGGCGCCACCAGGACCTTCATCACCAAGGCCTACTTGACCGGCGACGACCAGAAGAACTTCGAGGAAGCCTTCGCGCCGGGCACCCGCACCACCGGCCTCAGCCGGCAGACCCGGGAGTGCCTGGAGCTGACCGGCACCGCGTCCCTGGTCGACCGGCTGCCGCTGAGCCCGGACAAGGTCATCATCAGGCAACTCGACGGCGTCAGCCTCGCTTCGAACTACTACCTCTACAGCCTGAAGACCGGCAAGTCCGAGCTGCTGTTCCGCGACAACATGCGCGCCTCGCCCTCGCTGTTCGATTCGCGCACCGGCAAGGTGCTGGCCCGGGCCGAGATCGAGCCGAAGGACGGCGACTACGAGCGCAGGGTGCTGTTCCTCGACCCCAAATCCGGCCAATTCGAACCACAGCCGGCGCTGACCACCAGGCTGTCCGACCGCTACACCGTGGATCCGGTCGGCATCGACGACGCCACCGGCAAGTACTACGTGCTCACCGACCAGTTCTCGGACAAGGTACAGGCGCGCCTGTACGACGCGGCCAAGCATCGATACGACGCCGAGCCGGTGGTCGCCGACGCCAACCATTCCATCGCCCGCCTGCTGTTCAGCGCGCGCGCGGCGAACTTCAACCAGGTGACCGGCTTCGTCATCGACGGCCCGCAGCGTGAAACGGTCTACGTCGACCCGTCGCTCAAGTCGATCCAGGCCAGCATCAAGCAGGCCTTTCCCGGCCAGCAGGTGAGCCTGCTCGACTATACCGGCGACTTCTCGAAGGTGCTGTTCGTGACCGGAAGCGCCAACCTGCCGCCGGCCTACCACCTGCTGCTGGACAAGAAGCGGGTGGCGAACCTGGGCAGCACGCGCAGCGGCATCGCCGCCGACCAGACCGGCGCCGAGAGCTGGGTGCGCTACAAGGCGCGCGATGGCCGGGAAATCCCCGCCATTCTCGACCTGCCTGCCGGCTGGAAACAAGGCGATGCCGCCGCCCGCGCCATCGTGCTGCCGCACGGCGGTCCCTGGGCGCGCGACTACATGGGCTGGGACGCCTCGGGCTGGGTGCCGCTGCTCACCTCGCGCGGCTATGCCGTGCTGCGCCCGCAGTACCGCGGCTCCGAAGGCCTGGGCCGCGGCCTGTGGCTGGCCGGCGATGCCCAGTGGGGGCTGAAGATGTCCGACGACCTCGACGACGGCGCCGCCTGGCTGGTGTCGCAGGGCATCGCCGCGAAGAGCCGCATCGCGATCTTCGGCTACTCCTACGGCGGCTTCGCGGCCATCGCCGCCGACGTGCGCTCGCCCTCGCCGTTCCAGTGCGCCATCGCCGGCGCCCCGGTGGCCAATCTCGGCCGGCTGGGCACTTCGTGGAGCGACAACCGCCTGCAACGCATCATGCAGGGACGCACGGTGAAGGGCATGGATCCCATGCGCAATACGGACAAGGCGCACCTGCCGATCATGCTGTTCGGCGGCGACCGCGACGTACGCGTCCCGCCCTTCCATCCGCGCGACTACTACGAGGCCGTCAAGGACAAGGTGCCGGCGCAGTACCACGTGATCCCGGACATGCCGCACAGCATGCCGTGGTACCCGCGCCAGCAGCGCGAAACCCTCGGCCTGATCGTGGACTACCTCGCCAGGGATTGCGGCTCGCTCGATTCCTGAGGGAAATCCCGGAACCGCCTGCACGGCGGTTCCGGGCCCCGCGGACCCGGCGCACGGCCCGGTTCGCCCTTTGTCGCCCAGGCCGCCGGCACCTGCCGCAGCGTTCCGCCCGCTGCCCAGCGCCGCAACCCGCCACGCCCCGGCGAACACCGGCGGATCCAGGCGGGCGGGTTGCGCAAGTAATTGCGTGAAGCTACATTCGCTTAACCGCAACATAATGCGGTCGCAACATTTTTCGCACATGGTGCTCATAAGGGGAGTGAAACCAATATGTCCAAGTCCGCCCAACGTGGGTTTCGACGTCTGCCGCTGGCCATCGCGGTGATCGCGGCGCTGCAGGTGGCGCCGGTCTTCGCGCAGGATCCGCCGTCCGCCGCCCCGCCCACCGGCCAATCGGCCAGCAGCGCCGACAAGGCCAAGGAAACCGAAAAGGTCAAGCTGCTCGAAACCGTCTCGGTCACCGGATCCCTGCTGAAACGTCCGGAATACGAGACGACCTCGCCGGTGCAGGTGATCGAGGTCAAGAACAATCTTGCCGCCGGCCAGTTCGACACCGCCGATTTCCTGCAGACCACGGCCGTCGCCGCCGGCTCCACGCAGATCAACAACCAGTTCGGCGGCTTCATCGTGGAAGGCGGCACCGGCGTGCAGACGATCTCGCTGCGCGGCCTGGGCGCCAACCGCACGCTGGTCCTGCTAGACGGCCAGCGTCCCGGACCGGCGGGTACGCGCGGCCAGGTCGGCGCCTTCGACCTCAACGTCGTCCCGCAGGTGATCCTGTCGCGCATCGAGCTCGTCAAGGACGGTTCGTCCTCGCTCTACGGCTCCGACGCCCTGGCCGGCGTGGTCAACCTGATCACCCGCAAGAGCGTCGATCGCCCGCAATTGAACCTCTCGGTCAGCACGCCGCAGCATGGCGGCGGCGAGCAGTATTCCGCCTCGTTCGGCACCGGCTGGAACTTCAAGTCGGGCAGCATCGTGGCCGCCGCGCAGGTCGACAAGCTCGAAGCGCTCACCTACGGCGACCGCGACTACTTCCGCTGCAACCAGGATCGCGTCTGGGGCAAGGACGGCCAGCGCATCGACCGCGCCGACCACTCCATCCTGCAGGACACCGATCTGGCGGGCTGCAGCAACCTGTACGCGAACACGATCATCGACTACTTCAAGGCGTCGACTCGCTACGTACCGTCGAAGGACGGCAGCACCATCGGCCCGTTCCCGGGTTACCACCCGCGCCCCAACCCCGCGAAGACCTACGCGAACTCGCCGCAGGCCTATTACGAGGACGTCCTGAACTTCCCGTTCTTCGGCAGCGCGCAAGTCATCAACGAGCGCCAGCGCGCCAGCCTGTATGCCGCCAGCAATTTCAGCCTGGGCAGCGTGAACTGGGATACCCAGTGGCTTTACAACCAGCGCGAAACCCGGGCCCACTCGTATCGCCAGTTCTTTCCGGTCGTCTACAACGAGACCGACGGCCGCTACTACGAACCGGTCATGCCCTTCCCGTCGGACCAGAAGATCACGGTCGACTACTTCTACGGCACCAACAAGCTCAGTGGCCTGTTCGCGTCGACCGACAGCTGGTCGTGGGAAGTCAATGCCAGCTACAGCCGGTCCAGCGGCGACTACCGCAACCTGGCCATCGACGCCACGCGCAGCGGCGACTTGTCCCTGGCCGCAAACACCCTCGACACGCCGCCGGTCGACTACTTCGACCCGGGCATCCTGAGCGGCCAGCGCATGAACGACCTGGTCGACGCCGTCGGGGTCTGGAGCAAGGGCAACACGATCTACACGCAGGCCACCGTGAACGCCCTGTTGACCGGCAACCTGTTCACCCTGCCGGCCGGCGACGTCGCCTCCGCCTTTGGCGCCGAATACCGCCATTACGCGATCGACGACCAGCCCTCCGCGTTTTCCAGGAGCGGCAGCCTGTGGGGGTCGAGCTCCGCGCAGGTGACCAAGGGCACCGACCACGTCAGGGAAATCTTCACCGAGATCGACGTGCCGTTGCTGAAGGCCAAGCCGGGCTTCGAGTCGCTGTCGGTCAATGTGTCCGGCCGCGCCTTCGAGTACGCGACCGTGCCGGGCACCGACAACGTCTGGAAGCTCGGCCTCAACTGGCAGATCGTGCCTACCGTGCGCGTGCGCAGCACGCTTGGCACGTCCTACCGCGCCCCGGGCCTGTACGAGCTGTACCTGGGCAACCAGACCGGCTTCCTGGGACAGACCGGCATCGATCCCTGCATCCTGTGGGGCGACAAAGACAACGAGTTCCTTCGCGCCAACTGCGCGGCGGCCGGCATTCCGCCGGACTACGCGGCGAGCGGCAGCTCCTCCGCCACGATCTATGCCGGCGGCGGCAAGGGCGTCCTGAAGCCCGAAACCTCCCGCGCCAAGAGCGTGGGCGTGGTCTGGACGCCCGCCTTCGCCAACCTGAACGTGGCGCTGGACTACTTCGACTACAACGTGCGCGGCGAAATCACCCAGCTCGACGCCTACGACATCGTGTTCGGCTGCTACGGTTCGGCGGTCTACCCGAACGACTTCTGCAAGCAGCTCAACCGCAACAGTCCGACCGATCCCGCCCACCCGAACATGATCACGGACATCCACAGCATCTACGTCAACATCAACCGCGAACGTACCCGCGGCTACGACCTGCAGGTGAACTACAGCAACGACTTCTCGTTCGGCAAGGTGTCGGCGGATGCGCAGGTGACGTACACCATGGAAGACACCACCCAGCTGTTCGACTCGGCATCGGCCAGCGGCATCACCACCTCGAACCAGGTCGGCTATATCGGCCGTCCCAAGACGGTCGGCATCTCCGACCTGAGCCTCAAGCGCGGGGACTGGACCTACAGCTGGCAGGGCCAGTACGTCAGCACCACCTCGAACAAGGATCTGAGCAACGTCTTCACCTACCAGGGCTACCAGGGTGCCGTGCGCGACATCAAGGCCGGCTGGCGGTTCTACCACAGCGTGTCCGTGGCCTACGACAAGGGCAGCTGGGGCGTGATGGTCGGCGTGCGCAACCTGTTCGACAAGGCGCCCGACCTGATTTCGCCCACGGCCGGCAGCGTGTACGGCAATACGCCGATCCTTGCCTCGCAGTACGACTGGTACGGCCGCACGTTCTTTGCCCGGATGAACTACAAGTTCTGACGACGGGCGCGCCGCGCAACCTGAAAGGAGGCGGCATCGTGCCGCCTCCTTTTTCCATGGTCGTCGCAGCTGGCGTGGTGTTGCACGCTTGGCGGACACCCTCCACGAACAATCAGGCGAGCCGCTGTCGCGGCATGCCGTGCAGGCTCAGGCTGAAAACCACGCCGCTGCCGTCGTCGAGATTGCGCGCGCCGGCGACGCCGCCGTGGCGCTCGGCGACCAGCCGCACCACGTACAGGCCCAGACCCAGGTGCGGCGCGTCGCCAGGTGTGGCCTTGTCGCGCAGGCTCACCAGCGAATCGAACAGGCGGCCATGCATCGCCGCGGGCAGCGGCGGCCCCTGGTTGGCCAGCTCGATCTCGGCGCCGCCGTCGACCGCGCGCAGGCTGAGCCGCAGCCAGCCGTCGGGCGGGGTGAACGAGAGCGCGTTGTCGAACAGCTTGTCCAGCGCCTGCGCGATCGGCTCGGGGGCGCAGTGCAGGCGCAGCGGCGCGTCAGGCAGCACGCAGTCCAGCCGCCGCGCGCCGGCCAGCGGGCGATAGGCCTCGGCGCAGCCGCGCACCACCTCGCGCAGGTCCACGTCCTCCGGTTCGGCGGCGGCGATCGCGCGCTCCATGCGGCTGGCCTCGCTCATCGCGCGCACCAGCGCACCCAGCCGCGCCACGCCGTCGCGGGCGCGGTCGAGGTAGGGTTGGGCGTCAGGCGACAGCTCGGCGTGCTCGAGGTTGTCCAGCGAGGACTTCACGATCGCCAGTGGCGTGTTCAGTTCATGCGAGAGCTTGGAGGCCAGCGTGCGCAGGTAGTCGGTGTAGCCGCCCACCGCCTCGAACAGCCGCTCGAAGCTGCGCGCGAGGTCGCCGATCTCGTCCGGCGCGTCGGTCATCGGGAAGCGGCCGCGCTCGAACAGGCCGTCCAGACGTCCATCCGACAATTGCGCGCGCTCGGCCGCATTGCGCAGCCGCCCCAGCCGCAGGCTGAGCCGGGTGGCGAACAGCAGCAGGATCGCGCCGGCCACCAGCAGCACGCCGAAGCTGGTGAGCAGCAGGCCCAGCAGCGCGCGGTTGGCCAGCAGCGGCACCGCGCGGCTGGCCTGTTCCAGCAGCAGCACGCCGGCCGGCTTGCCGTCGCGCTCGATCGGCACCGCGGCGGAGAGCACCACGCTGCCGCGCTCCTCGCCGTTGCGCCATACGCTCACCGGATGGCCGGCACGGGCGCGCAGCACCTCGGGCGTGTCCAGCCGCGGTACGTCCTGCGCCCACAGGTTCGCGTCCTCCAGCCGCGTGGCCAGCAGCGAACGGTAGACCAGGGAGGCGAACCAGCCCGGCTGGCCGTGCGCGCCAGGCGCGGCATCCAGCTGTCCGCTGCGCGCCAGCAGCCAGCCCTGCGGCGACAGCACGCGGGCCTGCACGCGGTCGGGCACCAGGCTGGCCAGCTCGGCGGAAAGCGTATCCGAATAACTCAGCAACGGCCGCACATCGACCGCCAAGGGATCGCCGCCGGCCGCCGCGACGTACGCCCCCACGCCCAGCGTGCGCGGCGGCGGGTTGTGCGGCAACCGCAATTCGACCTGATAGCCGCTGCCATCCTCCTGCCATTGCGCGGTCAACTGGTCGGGCAGGCCGGTGACCGGCGGGTCGAGCGGCCGGGCGATGGACAGGCCGGGCGCGGCGCTGGCCAGCAGGTAACGCCGCTGCCCGTCCGCATTGCCCAGCGCCAGCATCAGATGGTCGGCCGCCAACGCGTTGGCGTCCCCGGCATCGGCGCGCGTACGACGCGTGTCCGGCACCGTGGCATACAGGTAAAGCCCGCTGCTGTCCTGCGCCAGCAACAACCTGCCGTGCTGCTGCGCCGGGGTCGCCAGCGACTGGCTCCACGGCGTCAGCGGCGCCCAGTCGTCGCCGTAGCCATCCACCGTGATCGGGCTGACGGCCTGCTGCACGTACCAGCCGTCGGCATCGTCCGGGCGCACCGCGCCGGTCACCACCAAGCTGCGCGCCACCGCCCGCGCCGAGGCCAGCAGCGCCTGCGCCTGGCCTTCGCGCAGCAGCGTTTCCATCTGCCGCACGTACAGCCAACCGGCAACCGGCAGCGCCAGTGTGCACAAGGCGACCAGCAGCAGCTTCTGGCGCAGGCTCATCGGGCGGCGGCCGGCGGGTTCACGGCAGCGCCTACTTGCCGCGCGCGGACGATGCGGCGGCCGGTGACGCCACGTAGTGCATGTAGCGCGAGGCCGCCACCACCCGCATGAAGTCGGCCAGCAGCGCAGCTTGCGCGGGGTCGCCATCGTCGAAGCTGATCGACCAGCTCAGGCGGATGCCGCTGGCCCTGCCGGGATCGCAGAACACCACCGCGTCGTCGACGTGGTCGGTGCCCTGGTAGCGCGTGGCCGCGCATCGCATGGCCGGATTGTGCGCCACGATGGCCGTCACCTTCGCGGCCGGATCGGCCTGCCGGTACCGCTTGCGGTCGGCCTGCACTTCCGCCGCCAGCGTGGGCAGCTTGCGCGGCCACACGTTCAGCACCATCACCCGCTGCGGCTTGCCGGTCCACTCCCCCCGGTACAGCACGGCGTTGACGCCGATCGCCGCGGCGTAGGTGCAGCAATCCACGGTCCACCCCTTGGGCGCGCCGGTGACGATCGCCCAGCCGGGGATGCGGCCATCCGGCTTGCCGTGGACGATCGCCGTGTTGCCCAGGCCAGCGCCCGCCTGCGCCGAAAAGCCGGCCAGCGCCAGCAGCACCAGCGCGATCCGCACGACACGACGCCTCACGGCTTCCACCGGTAGCCGACGCCGTGCACGGTCTCGATCGCGTCGAACTCCGGCGCCACCGCGATGAACTTCTTGCGGATGCGCTTGATGTGCGAGGTGATGGTGGCGTCGTCGACCACCAGCTCCGCCTCGCTCATCAACTGGTCGCGGCTTTTCACGTGGCCGGGAAAGCGGATCAGCGTATGCACCATCCAGAATTCGGTGACGGTGAGCGGCACTTCCGCGTCGTTCCAGCTGATCCGCATGCGCTCGGACTCGAGCTTGAGCGGGCCATGCTCGATCACCGTTTCGCTGGACGTCGGCGCGGTCAGCGAGGCGATGCGGCGGAACAGCGCGGCGATCCGCGCGGCCAGCTGATGCAGGCTGGTGTCCTTGCTGAGGTAGTCGTCGGCGCCCAGGCGCAGACCGGAGATCACGTCGAAATCCGAATCCCGCGCGGTGAGGAAAATGATCGGCAGCGTGGGCGATTTCGCGCGCAGCTCGCGGCACAGGTCGAAGCCGCCCTCCGGCTCTTCGCCGAGGCCGATGTCGATGATCACCAGTTCCGGCAGGCGCATCGCGAACGCGGCGGACGCCTGCTGCCGCGAGCCGTAGCCCCGCGCGTCATAGCCGAAGCGGTTCAGCGCCTCGACGTAGTTGGCGCGGATCAGCGGTTCGTCTTCGACAATCGCAATGCTGCGGCCCATGGTCTGCCTGCTCCCTTCGACGATGCCTGCAGCGTGCTATGCGAGCCGCCTGCGCGCAAGCCATGCAGGGCGACTGCCCGCGTTTTGCCACAAGTCAGCGGCAAGTCGGCCCGATGCCGCCGGCGCCAGCGCCGCGGCGGGCGGTTTGATGCAAGCACGCCGCCTGGAGCACGACCATGCCGAAAATCGATCCCGCCACCCACGACCCGAACGCCGAATTGCGCGGCTTCGAACCCTTGCGGGTCACCCTGGCGCTGGGCGCCCTGCTGCTCGGCCTGGTTCTTGGCCTGCATTGAGGTGAACACCATGCACAAGCCCGCTCCGCATCATTCCCATGCCGTGGAAGGCAGGCGTCCACCCGGTGCGCAGGGACGCGCACCGGGTGCGGGGCAGGTCGATCCCGACCCGGATTGGCGGCCGCTGTAGTCCGCCCTCGCCACCCCGCCGCCGCCCTCCCGACCCACATCCGTCCACGATGGTGGTTCCTTGTCCCCTCCCCGCGAGGGGACTTTTTTGGCGGCGAACAGGCCTCGGGGCTGTCCCCCACAGGTGCTGAACCGCATGTAGGAGCGCACCCTGTGCGCGAAATGCTTTTTGCATGGGCGTCATAGCCAAGAGCATTTCGCGCACAGGGTGCGCTCCTACGCCGTTGCGATGTTTTTCCGGAAACCCGCGACGGCCGGGGGTTCTCCCCGCCGGGAACCAAACCGGCCCCGCCCTGTCCATGCATGTGACTGGCTCGTTCCATTGCCGTGGAACCCGTCGGCACGGCCGCCGCTCCCCTCCCTGGCGACGGTCGTGCCGGCAATGCCAATCAACTGGTTGTCCTCTCACGTCATGCGATTGACGTTTATCCCGGCGCATCCGCTCAGTGCGCCGGGACTTTTGTGGGCGCGTGCCGGCAATGCCGGGGCTCAGCCGATCGCCCGGCGCATCGCCTCGATCTCGACGCGGTAATCGCCGGCGTGAAAGATCGCCGAACCGGCGACGAAGGTGTCGGCGCCGGCGGCGGCGATCGCGCCGATGTTGTCCGCGGTGACGCCGCCATCGACCTCCAGCCGGATCGCGCGGCCGCTGTCGTCGATCAGCCGGCGCACCCGGCGCAATTTTTCCAGCGTGCCGGGAATGAACTTCTGCCCGCCGAAACCTGGGTTGACCGACATGATCAGGATCAGGTCGAGCTTGTCCAGCACGTAGTCCAGATAATCCAGCGGGGTGGCCGGGTTGAACACGAGCCCGGCCTGGCAACCCGACTCGCGGATCAGCCCCAGCGTGCGGTCGATGTGCTCGCTGGCTTCCGGATGAAAACTGATCAGGCTGGCGCCGGCCCTGGCGAAGTCCGGCACGATGCGATCGACCGGCTTGACCATCAGGTGCACGTCGATCGGCGCGGCGATGCCGTAGTCGCGCAGCGACTTCAACACCATCGGACCCATCGTGAGGTTCGGCACGTAATGGTTGTCCATCACGTCGAAATGCACCCAGTCGGCGCCGGCGGCCAGCGCGGCGGCTGTGTCGTCGCCCAGCCGGGCGAAATCGGCGGCGAGAATGGAGGGGGCGATGACAGGGGCTTGCTTGGCCATAATTTGTCCTTGGGCAGGAACTCGCCGACCCGGCACGGGGATGTGCCGACGCGACGAGTGCGCGAGCGACTTGTCGCGATAGTAAGTTATTTGAACCCGCGCATTTCCTTCACGCGATCATAGGCGGCGTTGATTTCGCTGGCGCGCGCTTCGGCGCGCTTGCGCATGTCTTCGGGCAGGTCGCCCAGGCGATCGGGGTGGTGTTCGGAAATCAGCTTGCGGTAGGCGCGCTTGATCGCACGCTCGTCGGCACTGCGGTCGATCCCGAGCACGGCATAGGGGTCCGGTCCCTGCGCCGCACGCTGCGGCGGCACATAGCCACCGCTGCCGCTCCAGTCGCGGGCATGGCCGCGCTGGCCGCCGGTGCCGGCGCTCCACACGAAGCCCTTCATCGCCATCAGCGCCATCAACTCCATGTCGCTGACCCGCAGCGCAAACGCGAGATGGCGCAGAATGGCCATCTTTTCCGGCGCCGGGTTGCCTTCGGCCAGGACGGTTTCGATCACCACGTCCAGCACCGGAAACGCGTGGTCGCGACGCACCCCGACCCAGTTGCGCAGCTCGTTGATCGTGCGGGTGACATCGAATTCGGGCTGCTTGCCGGCATTGAAGCTGGCGGCGGCCTGCTTGCGCTGCTCGGCGCCCAGGCCCATCCGCGTCATCAGGCGCTCGGCCACCGCGATCTCGGCCTCCGACACGCGGCCGTCGGATTTCGCCACCGCGCCGAGCAGGGTGAACAGCGGCCCGACGAAGCCGCCGGCTTCCGGCGTGGCGCGCTTGCGCTGGCTGTAGCGCAGGTTGTCGAAAATGAAACCGATGACGGCGCCGGTGATGGCGCCGGGCGCACGGCCCACGATCAGGCCGAAAAACGCGAACCACATCGTGTAGGAATAACTCATGGCCGCGCCTGCGACTGTGGCGATTGCGCGCTGTACCAGCGCGCCAGGGCATCGAGGTCGGCGGCGTCGAGCGGACCGATGGCGGCGCGCATCAGCGGCGCGGCGCGGCGGCCGTCGCGGTATTGCCCGAGGGCGTTGCGCAGATAATCCAGCCGCTGTCCGGCCAGATTCGGCACACCGGGCATGCTGGCGTGGCCGGTCACGCCATGGCAGCCGGCGCACAGGCCCAGCCGGACGGGCTGCACCGGCGACGCTGGCGGGGTCCGGGCGAGGGCAGGCAGGGCGGCGGTCAGGCACAGCGCCGCGATCGATAGGGTACGCATCGGCAACACATGGGGTCGGTGATGGCCAATTCTAGCAGTGCCCACCGGGCCGCCTTCAGTCCGGGCAACGAACGGTCCGGCAGACTGCTAAAATGAGCGATTGTCGACTATCCGCGGAATCGCCGTCGTGCCCACCACCCTGCTGCAATCGGACCTGCCCGGTCTGGAACTGATCCATCGCGGCAAGGTGCGCGATGTCTTTGCCCTGTCCGGCGATCGGCTGCTGATGGTCGCCACCGACCGGCTGTCGGCGTTCGACGTGGTGCTGCCCAACCCGATCCCGGGCAAGGGCGAGATGCTCACGCAGATCTCCAATTTCTGGTTCGCGCAGACCGCGCACCTGGTACCGAACCACCTGCTCGACGTGCCGCTGGCCGAGGTGCTGCCGGCCGGCACCGACCTCAAGCTGTACGCAAGGCGCGCGGTGGTGGCGCGCCGGCTCAAGCCGGTGCCGGTCGAGGCGATCGCCCGCGGCTACCTGATCGGCTCCGGCTGGAAGGATTACCAGGCCACCGGATCGCTGTGCGGCATCGCCCTGCCGCCCGGCCTGCGCCAGGCCGAAAAGCTGCCCGAACCGATCTTCACGCCGTCGACCAAGGCGGCCGTGGGCGACCATGACGAGAACGTCAGCTTCGACAGCGTCGTCGCCGCGGTCGGCGCCGAGCTGGCCAACCAGGTGCGCGAGGCGACGCTGGCGATCTACCGCTGGGCCGCCGCCTACGCGGCCGAACGCGGCATCATCATCGCCGACACCAAGTTCGAGTTCGGCACCGATGCCAGCGGCAAGCTGTACGTGATGGACGAGATGCTGACCCCGGACTCGTCACGCTTCTGGCCGGCCGAGGAATACCGGGTCGGCATCAGCCCGCCCAGCTACGACA